>JAGHBZ010000363.1 GCA_021160705.1 Candidatus Sumerlaeota bacterium | reverse complement strand
TTTATAACCCTTACCTGATGCCGTATTTGTAATAAATGGCGCAATTGCCTTCAGAAGATACCATACAGGCGCCAATAGGGTTTTCAGGGGTGCAGACTTCACGATACAGGGAACAATCTGTCGGGCGTTTTACTCCGCGCAACACCTCACCACAGATGCACTGGGGATGCTCAACTGGTGGGGGGATTTCTACTGGATATGCAAGCAGTGCATCAAATTCCTTAAATTCTTTTCGCAATTTTAATCCGCTGGCATTGATAACTCCTATACCACGCCACCGTGAGTTTGACGGTTCAAAGACAAGTCTTATCAGCTCCTGTGCACGCCGGTTGCCCTCCCAGGAGACTACCCTTGAATAGTCATTTACCACATCTGCTTTTCTCTGTTTAGCAAGTCGGACAAGCGACAACAATGCCTTCATCATATCCACTGGTTCAAATCCTGAAACTACACAAGGTACAAGGAATTCTTTTGCAATGGGTTCGTAAATCCTTAAGCCAGTAACCACGCTCACGTGTCCCGGACACATTAACCCGTCAAGGTTAAGCTCCTCTGAGGAAAGTAAAGCTCTGAGAGCAGGTGGCAGAATTTTGAGTGCAGAAAGCAACAGGAAATTCTTCACGCCTTTCTCCGCTGCATCCAGCACTGCAAGGGCAATTCCCGGCGCCGTGGTCTCAAAACCTATTCCTATAAATATAATTTTTTTATTTGGTAATCGTTCAGCAAGACGAACCGCATCAGTGGGCGCATACACAATCCTTACTTCAGCGCCCCGGGACCGCTCCTTTAATAATGATGAGCGCGAACCCGGTACCTTCAACATATCTCCGAAAGTCGCAATAACCACATCCTGACGGCGACTATACTCAATGGCATAGTCAATAATTTCGTTTGGCGTCACACATACAGGACATCCGGGTCCTGAAAGCAACTCAATCTCTGGTGGCAGTAAATGACCAAGCCCAAAACGAAAAAACGAGTTGGTATGCGTGCCACAGACCTCCATAAAGGTCAGGCGACGATGACGCATATCCGCAAACTCTTTTTTAATCTCCCGTGACAGTGCAAGCGTCAATTCACGATTCTGGAAATCCGTCTGTGTAGCTGAATATTGCATAAATACATTATCTCTTTGTGAGTTCTATTGCAGGCAAATAATCATTTAATTTAGTGTGTTGAGTCCTCGCTATTCCTATTGATACGAGTGTTATGCTCAGGCTCAGGGCTATGCCGGGATTGGTTTATTTGCATATTTTCATTAAGTTCCTCACCCAACACCGCAATCTCGCGGATGAGTGCAAGTGTTTCCTCTGCCTCTTGCTGATTGATTTTATTTATGGCGAACCCGGCGTGAACCAGCACATATTCGCCTACCTCAACGTCCTCCAGCAGACGAATATCTACTTCTCTTCTCACACTGCCGAACGACACAGTCGCCAGCTCTCCTTTTATCTCCTCCACCTTTCCCGGAATTCCAAGACACATTATCATTCCCTCCATTTCCAAAGTAGTATTATCCCAGACTCTCCAGGATATTTTCAACCTTTATAAACCGATAAAACTCTTTTGGTGAGGCAATTAACGTAAAGAGAATTAAGTCGGAGTTGCAGATGTGCCTGCTCTGAGTTCGTAATGAATTGACGGAAAATTTAACATATAAAATTAGGAACCGAGATGGGAGAAGAAGGTGTGAGAAAATTGTTTTGCGTCTTCGGTAACCTCTTCAGGCGGTCCCACACACGACGGACACCCGGAACCACAGGGACAACGCTCAACGATTTCCGCTGCTGCTCGGAATAGACGATTGTCAATACTGAATATTCTTCGCGCCAGATTTATACCTCCGGGGTATTTGTCGTAAATAAATATGGTAGGTGCTTGTTCATACGGAGAACGCAGTAGCGAGACCACTGCAAAATCTTTAGGGTCACACATCACAAACAAAGGCACAACATTTCGCAGAAGATTTGCCAGTGCAACCAGTATACGGGCTGGGTCTTTGCCATCTGATTTCAACTTTTCACATACCTCAGGTTTTATCACCACCCAGTAACTTTCTGTCTGCATCTCCATTGCTGGAAGATGTATATCACCCCAGCCGACGTTCTCGTGTGTATCAAATTTTATCTTCTTATAATTGCTGACCACTGTGGTCACATTAACGTCGCCAAACCGTTTCCTGAGCAGTGGAAACTCTGGCTGTGTGTTTTCATATGTATTGGTTAGGTCAACCATCAGGACTTTTACATCGGTCTTTGCCTGTGCTTCAGTGTAATAGTCAACGTCCTCAGGACGTGCAAATGCTGTGCGGTTCTCCCAATCCAGCTCCTCTATAATATATGTCTGCGATTGATGAATATACACCGCATCCGGAAAAATTAGATACTGTGCAGAATCATAGTCCACTTCGCCAATGGTTTTATTTTTCTCTGCAACATTAAATATGACGAAATTATCAGCAGACGCACTGCGAAGCGAAATATCTTCCGCTGGATACCGTTCACTTGCCCAGTGCCATCTCCCACCAACGTGTCGCAAAACATTATTCTTCTCCAAGTATTCAAGGATTGGTGCAGGGTTATACCGTCCAAAGGATTCACCATCTTCAAACGGAAGCTCAAATGAGGCACACTTGATATGGCTGGCTACAATTGAAGGATTATTGGGGTCTATAATAGCGAGTTCTGGTGACCGCCCAAAGAAATATTCCGGATGCGTGACGATATACTGGTCAAGCGGTGAAGAACTGGCAATAAGGATTGCCACGCTGGTCTCGGTTTTTCTGCCAGCTCTACCGGCTTGTTGCCAGGCAGAAGTAATAGTGCCGGGATAACCCATCAGGATTGCTGCTTTCAGCTCTCCGATGTCTATACCCAGTTCAAGTGCATTGGTAGAGACCACAGCGAGCACATCGCCCTCTCGTAGACCACGTTCAATCTCACGGCGTTCTTTTGGCAGGTAACCACCACGATACCCTCTGACTCTCTCAGGTGACTGTTTTAGCCTCAACATCACCTCTTTTAAATATCGGGTCATCACCTCTACATTAATCCGTGACCTGCCAAAGAGAATGGTCTGGACACGATTTGCGAGAAACTCCATCGCCAGCCGACGGGCTTCTGCTTTTATGGAACTCCGGATACCCAGCTGAGGGTTAACAACTGGTGGGTTGTAGAACACAAAATATTTTTCACCCTGTGGTGCGCCATTATGCTCAATGACTTCAAAATCCTCCTCCACCAGGTTCTCCACCAGTTCCCCTGGATTGCCGATTGTAGCAGAACAACATATAAATTGCGGTCGTGAACCATAGAATTTGCATATCCGTTTTAACCTACGCAGGACATTGGCAAAATGACTCCCAAATACTCCACGATATTGATGCACCTCATCTATGACAACAAACCGCAGACTGGCGAAAAGCTTATTCCATAATGTATGATGCGGAAGTATACCCGTGTGGAGCATATCAGGATTGGTCAGGATAATTTGCCCTGCAAGTCGCAGGAGTTTACGCTCTGATTTTGGAGTATCACCGTCAAATGTATATGTCTTAATCTTTGCCCTGAGCAGGGCAATGAGCTCATAAAGCTCTGCGTACTGGTCGTGCGATAATGCCTTGGTCGGAAAAAGATAGATTGCACGTGCATCCTCAGGTGTCTTGAGAAGCCTGTCTAGAACCGGCAGGTTATAGCAGAGTGTCTTGCCGGACGCAGTCGGCGTCACCACCACCACGTTCTTTCCATTGATAATCTTATCCACTGCCTCTGCCTGATGTGACCAGAGACGAGTTATTCCTTTCTTTTTCAGGACATCAATCAGTGTCGGCTCCAGCACCTCCGGAAATTCTCGCTCATCCGCTGCTCTGGCTTCAATATGATGAATATGTACAATGTTCC
>JAGHBZ010000338.1 GCA_021160705.1 Candidatus Sumerlaeota bacterium | reverse complement strand
CGAAATGTCAAAGAACAAACTCCATCCTTGCCTTCATTCCCCAACATTCCATAAAATTACCTAATGATTAGGGATAATATTATAGAGTAATTTTATCATTGACGCTCCACTCCTTGATAGGATAAACAATGTATTTATATCTTTTAATGGAGTGGACATAATGACAGAAAAAAACGACAAACCTGATAAGGATGAAGATAGAGGTAAAGAAAAAGAGGAGGAGAAACAATCCTCACCCGGGGAGTTACCCCCAGCAGAGTTTCCCCATATAGTGCACACTCTGGCGATGCAGGCGTTGTTTTACCTGGGCGGGATTCCTGATGTGGATGGCAAAAGAGCTGAGGTCGACTTAGAACTGGCAAAATTCAATATTGATTTATTGGAAATACTTAAAGAGAAGACCAGGGGTAATTTGACCCCGGAGGAAGATAAACTTATTGATGAATTACTCCATGTGACCCGATTAGGGTATATAGAAGTCAGCAAGGCTACTCAGAAATAGAGAATTCCGGAGACCTGATATCTTAAATGGCACACCCCAGGCGTAAACCACTCTATTATCAACAAATCGGCGAGCTCGCCCTGAGCTGGTTAATCCCGGGCAGTGGGTTTCTCATACACCGGGATAATTACAGAGGAGTCACTATTATGGGACTCTTAACCGCCACATTTCTTCTGGGTCTATCTCTCAAAGGAACAGTAGTCTTCCCTGTTTGGTCGCCTTCAAAAGAGGGGTTTAATGTGATAAATATCCTCACGTTCCTTGCCCAGATGGGATACGGGAGTTTGGGTCTGCTCTGCCTGGCTAGCCATTGGCTTGGGATGAGATTCTTCCAGGGAGACCAATCGTATGCTTTTTTTGACCTGGCAACTTTTTACTTGATTATAGCAGGTGCATTGAACTATCTTATGCTCTTTAATTTATACGATAGACATCTGAAGCCGGAGCGAGCAAAGGAAGCAACAAAAAAGGAAAAATGAATCCTCATAGCCTAAATGTTGCTTTGACATATATTCTCTCATTATTTTATTTAGCCTTTGTGTTAACCATTATACTGGGCGTAGCTGAGCATAACTCGGTAAAGAAAATCATCCTGTCGGCGTTCCGTCGGTGGCTTAAACTTGTTGGAATGCTTTTTGTGCTTGCTCTTATAGTACATTTAGTGAGTAATTTATAGAGGACAGAAAAAATTAAAATACGATTTTTTCCCCTTGACAAAATTGCTCATAATTTAGTAAAAGTGTTTAATGTTTTTGTTTTTATTTAATTTGATAAGAAATCGGAGAGAAAGGAGGGATGAGTATGAAGAGGTCAAAAGGTTTTACCTTAATCGAGCTGCTTATTGTTGTGGCAATTATTGCTATTCTCGCTGCCATTGCTGTACCTAACTTCCTTGAGGCACAGACTCGTTCAAAAGTCTCCCGTGTAAAAGGTGACCAGAGAACATTGGCAACAGGCTTAGAGTCTTATTATGTTGATAATAACTCATATCCAGTATGGACAACCGACCCAAATAAGTCAGTGAATAACCTGGGTGATGCAAACACTGGTGCTGCTAAGCGTCATAGTTTCAGAGTGTGGACCACTCCGAACGAATTCCATACATTAACTACTCCCATTTCCTATCTAACCAGCTACTTCCGTGACCCATTTGCTGATACAAAGGGTGCTACCTTTGGTTATTACGCTGATGATAATGGTTGGATAGTCTGGAGTTATGGTCCTGATACCGATGAGGATTCTACGGACGCAAGCAAAAATAGTGACATTGACGCTGATGTTGAGACTCTCTATAATTCTGGTATCTCACAACCTTCTTACACCCTGATTGCTATGGATGGTGCCAGTGGTGAGTCGTATACCTATGACGCAACAAATGGAACTATCAGTCCTGGTGACGTCTGGAGAGTCAAGCAATAATTCTGTCTTTTAGTACTTATTAACTACTTTAGATAATAAGACAGATCAACATCTTTTAAAGTTGGTCTGTCTATTTTTTTTACTTTCGCATATCAGGGAGATATGTAATCTATTACTATTTGTTTAGTACTTCGCCCTTACGGGGTTTGAGCGAGGAAAAATTCTTCCTGGGTTATGATTTTATCTGTCAAGAAAACTCAGAGAATGAGACATCTGGATTCAGGGCGATAAATTGGGAGATTTTCACGACCGGTGAGAAAATTAAAAAAGTCCAAACCCACTGACTCAGACCAGTCAGCCACCACTCGGCGTAGACTGGGATGCTTACTTGGGTGTCTATCCATCGTATTATTGCTTTTCATCATTCTTACTCTTGCTCTTTATCTTGTCCTCCATACCCTCAGAGAACCACCTGCTGATTCCTTTCTTGTCCCTGAGACTCGGATGGTATTCATTCTTAATTTTAACGTTGACTCACCTCCATTGCGCACTTTTTTGTGGAAATTTTTGAGGGCGTACTACTCAAACCAGAATACAGAAATCACCTATCAGGAGTTTACCACTAAATGTACTCTGCTGAAATTCTTCTTCTACCCAAAAGTTCTGATATTATTTCAGGAAGGAGAAAGCCCGGCTTCGCTGTCTTCCTCAGTAGTACTCAACTTCCGTCGCGCTGTAATTGTTTTTCGCTATCTCTTCTCCCGAGCCCAGAAAGATACCAGCTTCCGAGCCTTGAGAAAGGCAGGTACAAGATTAAACTATGCATTTGTGAAAAATAGTTTGATTATATCAGATGATTTTAGCGCTCAGAAAAAAATCATTAGCAGACGAAAAGGAACTGATAACCGACCCATACCCGGAGATTTAAAACACTTTGTCATCACACACTCTCAAATTAAGCGACCTGAATATTTACTTACCGGTTTCCTGGATAATAATGCGAACTGGGTAGGAAACTTTATGAAGGCACTCTCACATATAACACCGGGAGAGATTCAATCTAATGTCTTAAAAGAGTTCTTTTCTCGCAATGAATGGACTGAGATTCCCTGGAATTCTCTGAATAAAGGAATAATTCGGCTGAAACTTCCCAACGCTGATACTTTTCTGCTTACCCTTGAACTCTACTTTAAAGACTCTGCCTCAGTGAGAGTAATTGAACCAATCCTGCGGGAGAGCATCTTGCCATATCTCAAAGACTTATTGACCGAGGAGTTTGTTGTGACTTACGACACCGATGCCAGAGACTCTATGCTGATAATCTCCTTACAGATGAAGCAGACAGCAATATTTTTTCAGTCTATTTTTAAGGAGTAAATGAAAGCGTAAGCCGTGAAATAACGTATTGGTAAGCCCCGAAGGTCGGCTGGAATCGGGCAAAAAATATCACTAAAAAGCTAATATCCAGTTGACCCCTAATCTATATGTGTTATACTCTATACAAGTTTTATATATTTTAAAGGAGAAAAAAATATGAAAATCGTCTTTATAGAACCAAAACCACCTGAGCCACATGTATATAGTAAGTTCAAGATACCTCGATTAGGTTGCGTGCTTTTAGCGACCATTTTGCAACGGGCTGGTTATGAGGTAAAAGTATTTGTGGAAGAAGTGAGCAAACTCAACTGGGATGAAGCATATTCCGCAGATGTAATAGCCATTTCTACGACGACCTCCACAACCCCTCGTGGCTATATGCTGGCAGACAGGTTTAGAAAAGCCGGCAAAAAAATAATTATGGGTGGCTCCCATGTGAGTTTTATGGCTGAGGAGGCATTAGAACACTGCGATTATGTCGTCAGAAAAGAAGGCGAAAAGGTCATAGTGGAGTTGATTAAGGCTATTGAAGCAGGGCGAGTCCCTGATGAACTCCCAAATATATCTTTTAAAAAAGATGGAAAGGTCGTTCATAATCCAATCACTGCATTTGTGGAGGACCTTGATTCACTTCCTATTCCAGACTATTCCTTAATTGATGGAATGAGTCCTAATACCTCTGTGGTTAGTATAGAGACTTCACGAGGATGTCCGTTCAACTGTGCTTTTTGCTCGGTGATTCTAATGTTTGGACGTAAGTTGCGATTCAAGAGCGTTGAGCGCATTGTGCAAGAAATCAAATATTATAAGAATACCTTAAAGCCCAGACATATATTCTTCTGCGATGACAATTTCTCTGCTAATTTTAAGCGAACAAAAGCGCTATTGCGTCGGCTTATTGAAGAAGGTTTAGATTGCGACTGGAGTGCTCAGGTGAGAGTAGAGGCGGCTCGTGACCCGGAATTATTAGAATTGATGCATAAGACCAACTGCTACGCAGTATACGTGGGGTTTGAGTCAGTTAATCCCAAGACACTTGAGGCATACAATAAAGGACAGACCGTTGAGGAAATTAAACAAGCCATTGACGCCTTTCATCGATATAAGATTCACATTCACGGAATGTTTATATTCGGTAGCGATGAAGACGATATCCAGACTATATACGACACGGTAGATTTTGCAAAAAAGATGAAAGTAGACTCAGTACAATTCCTTATTCTCACGCCACTCCCCGGTACACCCGTCTACAATAACCTTCGTCAGACCAGCAGAATCTTTAACCACGATTGGTCTTACTATGATGGACACAACGTGGTATATGAACCTGCAAAAATGACCGCTTATGAACTGCAGGTAGAAACCTTTCGCGCAATGAACAAATTCTATACCTATCCTTCAGTACTTCGCTATATCCTGAAGCTGGACGCATATTACACTTTGATTCGCATATACGGGAAATATATGGTTCATAAGGGAATGAAACTCAAAAAGGTCTATATAAAACACCTGCAACAATTACTTAGCAATAAGATGAAGTTACTCTCAGACAAAGTGAAACACATACAATCCCCACTAAAAATAGGCATTCCCTCTCTGTCGGTAGACCAGCGACATAAGGAGTTTTTCAAGGATTTCTTTAAGCATCTCGGTGTCAGCGTCGTCTTCTCACAGGAGAAAGAACCTGACACGACTCTCTTAGAAAAAGAGCCCGACAAAAGTAAAGTGCTGGAGCTCCTGCAACGGCAAATCAGTATTATCCAGCGAAAGGTGGATATTATCTTTGTGCCTGTACTGGAGAAGGTAAATCATCATCTCTCCGAGCTCGTCAAGGCTGAGAAACAGATAGTCTCAGAGATTGACCCCAAACTTATATTAATTGAGATTGATATGGATACTTTGTATAAGTCGTGTGTGGAGGTAGGGTTGGTACTTGGAAAAAGATTATCAGCTATACGCAGGGCATATACTTCCGCATCCAAAAAAATGCAACCTCTCCCTGCTCTCTCAGGATAAAAGAACACCACCCCTGAGTCCAGCGATGAAAGTCTCAAAATTCCCCCGTTCCCGTTCCCTTGAAAAAGCCTTCAGTGAATACCCTCTTCAGGACGCCGCTTCTACTCACTCCATATTCGTCTTGGGACGGATGTTCCAGGAGAAATATGCAGAAAATCTTATGAAACCAACTGATGGTAGAAGTCTTACGATGACTCCGTCCTATTTTCATTCGTGGCTACCTTCGCTCTACAATACTTACTATTGTTTCCTTCATTCTCCCTCTTTCATTTTTATAACATTCCCCATTTGAGATTTTACAAATGAAAATTGTACCGCTTCATTCTTGTATAGTTCCGAAGGAACGACCTGTATGTAGCCCAGTGCGTCAGCGCTGGGGTTAATGGCAGCAAGTAGAGACATCCGAGCTCCGTAGGAGCGACCTGCAAAAAGAAAATTCCACTCATTTCAAATAGAAAACGTTATTAGACGTCCGGAATAAACTTACAGAACCCCAAATATTAGGGCTACATAAAAGACGCAAAAATGAACATAAGTCTTATAGTAACAGATGTTCTATATTTTTTCTCTCTGAGAAACATCCGTTGAACCAAGTGGATTTTAAGGAGTGAGACGAAGACTTTCAATCCTCTTATCTGCATCTTGCTTAATGATCAGGGCTGGGGTTAGTGTAAGTGGCGTAGAAATCCTCTCTACCATTCCTCAACTCTATGGTAGTATCAACAAAGAGGACGTTTTCCTTATCGTTCTCCTCGCCGTGTGGATACTCTATACGTTCTTCTGGTTTAAAACTCGCCTCATAAGGTACCCAGAGACACCGAGCCAGCCAGATATGGTCTGTCTCGTAAAATATGTTATTTGCTCCACCAATATGTCCACCAGTATCCACAGCGGAGCTGTTGTAAGCATAGCGAAAATTCTGATATTTATGTGGATACCGATGCTTGAGCACGGGACAGTAAAAGGTGTTTCTGTCAGTAACGTAGCGGAGTTTCAGCAATACCCAGGGAACTCCATCCCAGGAGCCATTGGCTGCTGGGCCGTTGCCAACCTCTGTGCGGTTTGGGGATGGCTCATCCCCTGCCACTCCATCTGCTGGCGGGAAATTATTGTAGTCCACTCTATATGTTTGCAGGGCTACCCCCAGCGTGCGAAGATTGCTCACGCATTTTGCCCTATACGCCCTTTCCGTAGCGTGCTGTAAATTCGGCAACGCTACCATCGCCAGTATTGAAATAATTACCACCACTATTACTAATTCTATCAGAGTAAATCCTTTTATTTGAGATATTATTCTCATCGTGATTTTTGAATCATCCTTTAAAGCCTTGAGCTTGATATGCGTTGAATTGTACAACCTAAGCATCCACTGCTCATCCACCGGAAAATCTCATTCATAGAGATACCAATTTTTTGCTGTGGTAATGGGTTGCCAGTGAATAGCCGCCACTGCGTCCAGGTCGAACCCCAATTTCCTGATGGATGGGTCATTGTACAGATTACCCGGGTCATCAATTACGTCACCATCCGGGTCCGTCATTTGCGACGATGTTCCCGGCACTCCGGTATCTATAATTTTTACATACTGAGCCCACCTGAGCCCTACATCAGCAAGGTCAAAAAAATCGCCTCCACTTACCTCAGGGTCAAGTGGGTCAATCCCATTTGCCGGATTTGAGTATACTGGATGAATACCGGCAAACCCTATATAGTCCGACATTTTTCCCAATCTGCCACCCGGAGGTGGTGGAATAAAATCATACGGAAATGTATAAAACGTCCTGCCGTCCTGACTCACGGCTACCACCGCTGATTCACAAAAAGAATATTCTGTGTCTCCTATCTGAATAAGTGGATTTTCAAACACCGCAAGGTCGACCCCATCTCCATCAACCACAATGTTATCCCCGAATTTCAGAACGATTCTTCCTCCGTTTCCCAGAGACAGGAGGTGCTCTGGAGACGTCTGGGGCATATGCGCATCAGCATTACCGTGAGGTGGACCAAGTACATTATCCGGGAAGTATTCCTGCCCAAATCCTGCTCCCACGCCGTATGTCACGCTGGTCACTTCGTCAGCAAACGGGTCGTAAGCCAGCGCTGGACTGAATAGAGACATAACCATAAACACCGCGAAAATTATAATCTGTCCTATCCTTTTCATCGGTCTCCATTCACCAACAATGTGGTGAGAGAGACAGTGGCAGAGCCACTATCCCTCTCCACAAATTCATACAATTTCACGATATTGTTTACTCATAATAAGTCCACCTTGTCGGGGCGACTTTTGTGGAAGGTGCTGGACTGATTACTGTCAGCATACCATCAGAATTACCATCCGCAATTATCATTGATGCTGAATCCTCACCGGGCGTGGGAACAAATGGTTTTGTGCGTGAAGTGAACACTATATCGCCAAGAAATGTCCACTGAGGAAACGTGGCAAAATTTGTTATCCTGCCACTATCACGCTCAACACGCTGAACATAACGACCATTTGTTATGTAGATGACGTCCTCAGCTGAGAGTGCTAAATCGTATATCCCTGTAATAGCGTCTGTCAGAAGTACTGATTCGCCTGCATCCAGCGCATCTCCATCCCTCGGCTCGGATAGGTCCTCAGTAATATAGATTGATGCACCTGTTGGCCAGCTGGAGTTACCCACAATGAGTTTTCCAGCAGAATCAAATCCAAGCCCCGCACCATAGTCCAACCCCTCATACCAGATGTTGATACCCGGCGAACTTACTGCATCAGTAATTCGGAGCACCTCGCCCTGACCACCGCCGTCTGCTGTTACGATATAGATGTTATCCTGTGAATCAACTTCAGCCTGCTGACCAGTAAATCCTCCCCAGCCACTCCCGGGTAAAGTATGAATTGGCTTGATTAGCTCTATCACTTCTGATACAGTAGTAGCATCTGGTTGTGTGATAATATCCTGAGCGTCGCCATCGCCGTTCAGGTCCCGTGCGATGTAAATAGTATCGCCCGGAACGCTGGGTTGTTCATTGTTATCAACAATTATTACTTCGCCGGTGTGAAGGACCGCAAGTCCACCTACAGTGCCGAACCACGAGTCAAGGGCATCGTCCTCGGTCTCTGGACCACTGAGGTTATACGCTCCAGTGGCAAAATCTTCTACAACTGGTGGGTTCTGGCTCAGGTCTACCCGGACGACTTTATGCGGTCCCCAACCTCCTACACTGGCATAAAGGAGTTGCTCATTATCAGGCGCAATTGCAAGGGCTGCGCCTTCTGGGTCTGTACTGGAGAGCTGGATGTACGAGACACTATACCCCAGGGGTACCTCTACATCCTGAGCCTCCACACTACCACTCATCTGTAGGGCGCAGCCCACTATCATAAGCAGAATGAGCACTATTCTCTTCTTCATCTCTATTCACCTCCTTTCTCTTTTGTTTACCCAAACTTTTGTTTACCCAAAGCGAACACAATGAAAAATTTTTTTGTATGCATCCTAATCTGCTCATATCCTGTACATTTATCCTATCTGGTAGAGTAGATGTAAAAAAGCCTCCTCTTCGCATTGAGTGCAAAGAGGAGGCTTTTTATATTTTCGCTCAAAATAAAAAAACCACCCTTCTCTCAACGCGAAGAAGGTCTGCTTATGGTTTGACTTTATAGAGGCAGGTTTTCTGGCTTCCGGCTCATCCTACTACCTGCGCCTTCCCATCCCGTCAGCCCTACCTGGTTCACCAGATAGAACCACACCGGGACAGTGGCTTGCCTGTGCAGGGTTCGTCGCCGGTCACAGCGGCGCGTCCGCGACGGATTCTCACCGTCTTCCCCAAACCCCCGGGTAATCTTCTCTCTACCCGGCAGGTCTTTCCTCTATAAATTCCCTTTTCGGGTTTACTTCACAATGTCAAATATCAATAAAAAGACAGAGCGAAGTATAATCTTCTCTACAATATTGTGTCAATCATAAAATTGGTACAATGCTTTTCCGCAATCCTTCCTGATATTCATCTGTTATATCAAATATCCTCTTATATGTTTGCAAAATGGTAGAAACATTTTAGTGGGTATAATGGGCCCCCAAAATGTTGATATACGAAGTAAACTCACATTTTACTTTTTTACTTCACACTCCGATTAGAGATAAATGTGCTTATCTGCTCAAGACCTTCGCAAAACACATTTTTATCCATATCTTTCCCAATAAGAACGGGCAACTTATGAAATCCCAAATCGCGAGGAACGGCAAATAGCTCTCCATCAGTAAACTCTATCTTAGTAAAGGATACTCCAACCTTTCTTAGAAGTTCCTCTCCTTTCTTGCAGTGCAAACTCCACGGAACCGTGTAATACTTTAACATGTGACACCTCCTTTTTGTATATACTCACTTATGATAAAATTGAACGCATCATCTACATTTGTAAATACTTTTGAAAATTGAGTCACCCACGGGCTTAGTTTTCTTTCTCCTCCAGTAAATACTACGTAAACTTTCTTTCCAGAGCTATATGCATAGACCATTTCGGATTGACAACCTGCAGAAATTTGGGGTTTTCCTTCATCGTTCATTCTAATGTACATTATCACAAAATCTGCCTGGTCAATCAACAAATAATCCCTCGATATTATTTGACTATCAATAGTTTCTAACACTGGCAACAGTTCTCTCCCAAGCAGTTCAATATCAAATTTTAACTTAGTCAAGTTTAACGGTGACAAATTATCTTTATGTAGAGTCCAAATAGTTTCAGGTGGTGGCGAATAACTCTCTATTTTATTCATATTTAATAACCTCTCAACCTCCTCCCTAATCTCCTCTTCAACAATATAATAAGAAAAAGTCAGTTCTCGGTCTTTGATACTATAAGGGTCAAAAGTAATGAACTCTTCACTTATTTTCGCCTTAAACTCCTCTATCTCACGCATCTCTTCTTCTGAAACACCTGTTATGGGAAAACTTATATATGCTTTTGGTTTATCCTTTTCAACTGCAAGTTTTGTAAATAGGGCGGCACCTTGAGCCTTTGGAACCACAAAGAATCTAACCTCTTTGGATAAGAGCTTACTGATGGAATCTGCAATAAACTTAGAAAACCAAATCTCTTCTTCTCTCCACGCAAAGAGTTCCCAAAATTCAAAAAAGTCAGTTTCGCGCTCTTGAAGTCCCTTTTTTATCTGAAGAATATCATCTATAAGAACTATGACCATATCTGGCGAAAAATCTCTGATTAATTCTAACTCTAAAGCTGGAAATAATCCATGATGCCATCTGAAAACGGAATGAGTGTTTATCACGAAGAGCTCGTCTTTTTCTTCTTTTGAATTTTTCAACTCATTTAAAATTTGCCTCCACGCCGTTTGACGAAGTAAATCTAACTCTGTTTTTGGGAGATTTAATAT
>JAGHBZ010000377.1 GCA_021160705.1 Candidatus Sumerlaeota bacterium | reverse complement strand
TTCTGTTTACTGAATTTCTCTTCAGGTATATTCAAATGCTCTCGCTCAGCGTGAATAAAAGTTAGTGCTGCCTGAGCTGATTCCTTCATCACATCACCAAGTTGACCGGTGAGAAGGAGTTTACCGTCTCCAGAGGTTGCGGTGGCTTCAATAAACAGAATCTCTCCACCAGTCTGAGTCCAGGCAAGACCAATCGCTACCCCTGGGATAGTCATTCGCTCTGCCAGTGGAGAATAAAACTTCGGGGGTCCCAAATACTTAGGAATGGCATTAGGGGTAATTCTTACCTTTCTGGAATCTCCCTCAGCAATACGGCGAGCTACCTTGCGACATACGTTGCTAATTTCACGCTGTAGATTCCTCACCCCGGCTTCACGTGTGTATTCTTCTATGATTCGCTGGAGAGCGCTCTCGGTAAATCTTATATTGTCATTGCTCAGACCATTATTGGCGATTTCCTTTGGCACCAGGTAACGTTTTGCGATTTCAATTTTTTCCCGTAGCGTATAGCCGGGAAGTGAGAGTATTTCCATTCTGTCTCTTAGAGGCGGTGGAATAGGGTCAAGCAAATTCGCCGTAGTGATAAACATCACTTTTGAGAGGTCAAATGGAAGGTCAATATAGTGGTCGGTAAAGCTGGAGTTTTGTTCCGGGTCAAGCACCTCCAGAAGCGCGGATGCAGGGTCGCCACGAAAATCCACCCCCAGTTTATCCACTTCGTCAAGCATCATTACAGGATTATTAGAACCACACTCCTTAATCCCTTTAATAATTCTACCGGGCAATGCGCCAATATACGTACGTCGGTGACCCCTGATTTCTGCTTCGTCCCTGATACCGCCGAGACTCATCCGATAGAATTTTCTTCCAAGTGCACGGGCAATAGATTTACCCAGCGAAGTTTTGCCCACGCCTGGCGGACCCACAAAACACAATATCGGACCCCGAAGTTCACTTTTAAGCTTTATGACAGCAAGATATTCAAGGATACGTTCTTTAACTTTCTCCAGGTCATAGTGGTCCTCATCAAGTACCTTCTGGGCGTGTTTTATATCAATGTTATCCTGAGTAGATTCCATCCAGGGAAGCGATAATAACCACTCCAGATACGTGCGGCTGACCGTATATTCAGCGGATGACGGGTGCATCATTGCCAGTCTATCAAGTTCTTTTGTACAGGCTTCTCGCACATAGTCTGGCATTGCTTTCTCCTGCACTTTTTTGCGCAACTCAGCAATCTCCGGTCCCTCAGCCGCCTCACCCAATTCTTTTTTTATTGCCTTCATCTGCTCTCGCAAGAAATATTCTCGCTGTCCCTTTTCTATCTCGCTCTTCACCTGAGACTGGATTTTTTGTCCGAGTTCTATCAGCTCCTTTTCCCTGCTGAGAAAGACCATTACTTTTTGAAGTCGTTCTTTAGGATTAAAAGTCTCAAGCACCTCCTGGAGTTCATGAACTTTCAGACCAAGATTGGTTGCAATAAGGTCTGCCAGTTTACCCGCTTCATTTACGTTTACAATCACCACAGAGAGCTCATCAGATAAAGGAGTCACCGAGATGATTTCCTGCATCATTGCCTGAGCCTTTCTGACCATAGCCTCTGTCTCTTTATCGCTCACTTCCTGCTCCGGGATTACTAACACTTTGGCTTGAGGATATGGTTCATCGCTTACCGCCTGTATCAGCTTAATTCTCGTCAGCCCATGCAACAAAATTCGCATTGAACCATCGGGCATCTTCAACATCTTCAGGATATGTGCACTACACCCTACAGGATAAATTCTCTCAAATAACGAACCTGTGTCTGAAGTCTTCTCCTCCTGCTCTTTCTCTTCAGAGCCTTGTGGGGTTGCGGGCGGTTTCCTGGTAAATACACCTAAAATCTTTTTATCAGTTTTCAACGCCTCATCCACCGTTTTCCGACTGAGCTCATCAACCACCGCTATAGGCACCATCAAATAGGGAAATAAAACAAAGTTCTTTACCGCCAGAATAGGCAAAACCTCTGGAATCTCTACTTCAGGTGATGGTACCTGAGCAATCAAATCAGGAATATCTGCTTCCTTTTTTTCTGGCATAAATATCCTCTACTTTGTAAATGTTAAGATTAGTTTGGAAAATTCTCTATTGTCCAGTATATTGGAAAATGCTCTCGCTTCCTTCATAGAATACAAATAAAAACGAAATACCTCTACTCAATATTAATCTTAACAGATGGTGGCACTCTCCGTTTAGGAACCGAAATTATTAAAAACCCTTTTTCATAAGAAGCCGTTATCTTTCCTGGTATAATAGCATTTGGAAGCACAAATATCCGCTCAAATCTCCCATAGTGGATTTCCATCAGATGATAGTTTTCTTTCTCAGAAGTAACCTCTTCATCCCTTCTCCCACGTACTATCAAAGTATCATCATTCAAGATAATGTCTAAATCCTCCTGACGAACTCCTGCAATCTCCATTTTGATAACCAGATTATCCTTGGTCTCATACACGTCAGTGGGCGGGTCCCATGGACGGTCTGCTATAGAGAACGTCGGGCGACTGATAGAAAAAAAGGAACGTATTACCTCATCGGGAAAATTCTTCAGAAGTTCATCATCATCTCTATCCTTGCTTCTTATCTTTATTCGTTTTGGCATTTTTCTTTCCTTGACTATTCTTATCGGAGTAATATTTTTTTACTTTATCACTTACATTAAATCAGGTTCAATAAAAATCTGTTTTTCAATCCGGATACAGCGACCTCTATATGAGAAAAAGGACGAAGAAAAAACAAATTGAGAAAAAAGAGATTCCCACCTCTCGCCCCCAAAAAATACCTCTTAACACACTCATCCTCGTCTGTCTGGCAGTTGTGTTAATCGCGGGGTTTAATTTCTCTACTATAAAAAACTCCTTTCGGATGCAACCAAGCAGTACCAGAATGTATCAGGATACCATTGATGATTTGGGCAAAAAACTCAAGAAAGATGCAGTATCAATCACTGGTGATTTTTCTATCACCAGAAAAGGAGTTATACTCCGCCCTGCTCAGCGTTTCACAGCAGAGTATCGTTTTGAGAAAAGGAAAGAGGAAGAGGTATATCTTCAGCTCTGGTTCTATCGGGAACCCGGAGTGAGTAATCAGGTAGTGATAACTCGCCCGGACGGAAAATCATTTCAACTCCAGAACACCAACTTGCAGGGTTCACCACCAATTAATCTTACTGAGCAGCTACGAGGCTACACCTGGTTTGACCTGCGACTTTCAGCCTCTCTTTCTCCAGGTGCGCCTGATAAGCCTGTATTAGTTTACGACGGGATAAACATCAAATTTTCAACTACTACTCAAGTCCCACCGCTTCAGGCTCTTGGATATATGTTGGTGTTTACTATGGGGATATTTCTTGCCATCTCCTTTTACTCCCCACTTTCCACTTACGCAATCCCTGTCTCTGTCTCTTTGCTTTTTGTTTATTTAATTGCGTTTGTAACAATCGGCGAACAATACGTCTCAACCGAACTCCTCTCTATCCTATCAGTTGGTATAGCAGTGTTCTCGTACTGGCGTTTCTCAAAAGACTCTCCTATACAACCAATAATAAATCTTCTGGTGTTGTGGATAGTTGCCTCAGCGCTTGATATACGCTGGGAATATCTAAAAGAGATGGTAAATAAACCGCTTGACCCTGATGCAGTCACTTATATTAGCATTGCCAGAAATATGAATGGACCATTTGATACGGATTTCCGTGAACCATTTTTTATGTGGGGGATAAAATTATTTTTCATCCTATTCGGCGGGACAAAAATAAATCTTCGCCTTTATTCAATATTCGTCTCTCTGGTAACCATCTGGTTTACTTATCTCTTTGCTCAGCGAGTTACTCGCTCACAAACGGTCGGGCTACTCTCAGCATTTATCCTGGCTCAAAGCCACGGGTATATATTTCAAAACCTTCGTGGACTCAGGCTGGAGACTTATTTAATTACTATTATCCCATTTATCTATGTGTTGCTTCAGCGAAAGAAACCAGCTGACTGGAAATACTGTCTACTGGTAGGTGTACTTGCAGGATTGAATCAACTAAACAATCTCTCGGCAATGAGTTTTTGTATCTTGCTCATTCTATACTTTGCTTTTCGCCAAAAATGGAAACTCTGGCTTATCCCTGTGCCGATTGCTGTGGCTATGCTAATCACACTCCCTCATTTGATTCATAACAAAAAACAATTTAATGATGCATTCTATTCCTCTAATATACATGCGCGTTATTATCGTAACCAGGAGTTCAAAGGTCAGCCGGGCTTTCCTACAGTGGAGGAGGTGCGAAAAAATGGCTACGCGGGCCCTCCCATTACCACCTTTGAATATTTTTTCAAACTTCATACTCTCCCTCAAATAATCAAGAGAACCTTAACTGGCTTTAAACTCCTCTACTTTGGCAATTTTTATGTCAACAATGTATTTAAAAATCAGCTCTTTTATTATTTCTATATCATAGGGTTAGTGCTTATGATTTTCTATCTGCCGGATTTAATTGTTTGTTTTGTGCTTCTGAGTGCAACATCACTTTTCCTGATTGGAACATTTATTTATTTTGACGTTAGATTAACGATGCATATAGTATTTATAACCGTGACGCTCTCAGCCTTTGGTATAGTGCGTTCTATTCAGTTTCTCCAGCAAAAGATAAAAACCAGTTGAGTCTATATGGGAGTTTTAATAATTTGTTCCCGGATTTTTTAAGCGATGATAAACAATAAAAATACAAAGGAACGCCATCCATTATTAATTGCTTTACGCATCTTAGCAGTATTGTTGCTTTTTCTCTTATTAATTCAGTATGTTTGGGTATCTGTTCATCGCATTTCCTATCCATTTGAGCTGGAGTGGAACGAAGGTGATATGGCTATTGGCGCAATCAGAGTTCTGGAGGGTAAACCCTTATACCCTCCTCCAGAAAAAGGCTACGCTTGTTATTCTTATCCTCCTTTATATTATATGGTATGTGGACTCCTGTTTAAGATTTTTGGGGTAAGCCTCTCAATAGGACGTGCAGTCTCTTTTGCAGCGTCCTTAGGACTGGTCATTGTACTTGTTTTAATAGTTTACAACTGGACTAAAGATATTCTTGCCGGGGCACTTGCCGGGCTTTTTTATATTGCCTGTTATCGTGTAAGCGGATTCTGGATTGACCTGATGCGACTCGACTCTCTTGCCTGGTTTCTCTCTTTTTCCTGCATTCTACTGCTCTTCAATAAAAACAAACCATCATCAGTAAAACTTATCATTGCCGGAATACTGGCGACCGCTGCAGCTTTCACCAAACAAAACGCCGTTTTCCCGATAATACTGGCTTCTCTATTCCTTCTTATTTACCATCACCGTCGGGCTGGAGTGTTTTTTCTGACCGGTGCTATTTTAACGGTGAATATATTCTGGGTTCTCGCTCACAAAGGCAATACCTGGATTGTTAAGTACTATCTCCTTATGCCACGTCGTCATCCTATGTTCTGGAAAAATCTCAAGAACGTTTTCCCTGAACAATTTATACCATATCTGTGGATTCCCTTAATTTTTCTGGGAGTCTGGCTGATTTTTTCAGCGTTCTTTCCACGCCGTCAGAAACCCATTACAACACTATGGTTTTTACTTCTGACCATCAGTTCATTTATTGGCGGGCTTCTTCCATACCTGAAAATTGGCGGATATATAAACAACTTTATCCCTCTTCTTGCTGTGGTTTCACTCCTTATGGGGATAGGGTTTCATTTTTTCTGGTCGTTTCTGCCCCCAGGGCGCCTGCTTATTCCCAAACTCATCGTTCATTTCGCACTCCTGGTTCTGTTAGTCTTCACACTGCCCGGACCACAGTTTCTCTACGGAGATAAAAAAGTCTCTCTACTCCCACGCTGGAGGATATTCTCAAAAGTACGTAACCGCCCTTCACTCCAGCTCATTTACAGGGATAAAGAAGTACTGCCTTATCCCGGTAGCAGAGAACGTGGCAAAGAACTTATCAAAAGGCTTCGCAATCTTCCCGGTAAGGTCTATGTCCCGCACCATAACTACTATGCGTATCTTGCAGGCAAAGGATATTACTATAGTATTGATACTGTTCGCGACATTGCCTGGGGTGGTGTCAGCACACCACAACCTCTTCGCAACGCTTTACAACACCAGGAGTTTGACTGGATAGTACTTGATATGGACCTGCGCTATGAATGGGTTCCCGGTGATGTCCGCTCTTTAATCCAGAGAAACTATATTAAAAAAGGCAGGGTGATACAGGAACGACATTTTCTGGAGTTGTCGCCGGTTACCGGGTGCACCAATATGAAACCTCGCTTTCTCTGGCAATCACGCAAATCAACTCTAAAAAGAACACCCAGGAATGGGTAAAGGTTATATATAGCTTTTTGATTAGTATACTTATAACATTTTCCATTTGCAATGTACTGAAAACTTTCATCACAACTCGCCGCTGCGCAACTGATAGGTATTCCTGGACAATTAACTCTGATTCGGACACCCCAGCTCCATACAGCTCTTTTCTTTGGAACTTTATCATAAAATGACAGTTTACAAAAAATAATAGGTAAATTTTTTAATGGTGGGATAACTTGCACATCTATGATTGTAGGATTTTTGTAAAGAGTTCTCTATTGGATTTCAAGGTGCTCTTGATTTTCTGACGAAGCTCCTCCTTTGAAGTTACCAGCGGCATTAAAGCGTAGCTTAATGTTTCCAGACTTCTGGAATCTAACGTGAGCACATCAAGGCATTTTCCCTGCAATAATCTCTGGCGCGACTCTAATAGACGTAAGAAATGATAATTTTGCCTGAGAGTTGAAGCATCAGATTCACTCAGGAGTTCTAATTGTTTTAACCTGTTTATAGCTTCTAAAGTATTGGTGAGAAATAATTCCGGGTGGTTGCTGGAGTGTCGGAGCTGAAGAAATTGGACAGCGAACTCAATGTCTACGAGTCCGCCAGCACCACGTTTGAAATCTACTGTATCCTCCTGCTTTGCTTGTTCAACACTTTGTTCAAGTCTCCTTCTCATATCCAGAATATGTGATTTTAAATCTTCTGTACTGACAAGGCTCAGGCGGTTCTGGATGATTTTTTTTATTCTCTCCTTGAGCGTTTCAGATTGTTCTACGTCTATAACAATAGGACGTGCCTTTAAAAAAGATTGGAGTTCCCAGAGATGTGCTTCTTCCTGATAATAATGTAGGAAACGGTCACTCGTACAGACAAGCTCACCACTTGACCCATCAGGACGAAGTCGCATATCAATTTTAAAGAGCGAGCCATCAACCGTGATGCTTGCCATTTCACTGGCAACCGATTCCACAAGTTTGGCAAAAAATAATTTATTTTCTATCCGGGAGGGACCCGAAGTATTCCCGGTGCCTTGCATAACGAACACCAGGTCAAGGTCAGAAAAATAATTGAGCTCGTATCCACCGAATCCACCGAGTGCGAAAATGAACAACCTTGCCGGGATGCCGTTTTCGACGTCCATTGGTTTACCATATTTTCTTTCCATTTGCATAGACAGATGCGAGACCACCTGTTGCAAGATAAATTCGGCAAGATATGTAAGAGCTCTGGACGTTTGATTTGGGTCTGTGGAATGAGGAAAGTCGCAGATGCAAATAAGGAGTGTCCAGAATTGTTTAAACCGTCGCAGGAGTGAAAGCAGGCTATCTTCTTTGACTGAAGGCGCAAATACCTGAAAACCTCTTCCCGGGTCATCAAACAGAGTGGATGAGCAGTCTCCCAGGTACTCAATGAGTGGCTCAAAAAATTCCGGATGCGCAATTAAAATCTGCGACATCACATCACTCGTTCCGAATACACGAAGAAGCGTCTCCAGAATAGATGGCTCTTCAGCTATAAGTTCGTAAAAGGAGTCAGCGCCTTTGGTTGCGGAGACAAAATTAGCAAGGTTTCGAATTGCGGTATCCGGTTGTGGCAGGCTCCTGCATATTTCAATAATGCGTGGGAGTAGCTGTTCTAATTTCTTTTGTGCGGATGCCGGGATGTAGACTTCCCGCGT
>JAGHBZ010000337.1 GCA_021160705.1 Candidatus Sumerlaeota bacterium | reverse complement strand
TATCTTTTATCTCTTTTTTAATAGCGCTGAGCGCACGCTGGATAATACCCTCAGGCGAATATGCCTCGCTTCCTGACTCATCCTTCCTCTCCGGGATGCCAAACAGAATTATCGCTGATATACCCAGCTCTACGAGCTCTCGTATTTCTTTAAGGAGTTCGTCAATGGAAAGATTGAATACTCCCGGCATAGAACTGATTTCTTTTCTCACGCCAGAACCCGGCACAACAAAGAGCGGATAAATCAGACGACGTAAACTCAACTCAGTCTCTTCCACCATCTGACGCAGGATTGGGTTATATCTAAGCCGACGCATACGGCGGACTGGAAACCCTTGCATATTCAGTCACGCTCCTTTTTCAATCTTTCAAGATATTCCTTTTCAGAGACCACAGTGAACCCAAACTGGCGAAGCAGGGCTGTGGTCACTCCTTCGCCTTTTCTAACTTTGTTGCTGAACGAACCATCATAGACATAATGCACACCACAACTTGGGCTTCGTTCTTTGAAGATAATACATTCAGGCTTGATTAGCCGTGCAAGCCGCAATACCTCATGTGCACCACGCATAAACTCCCTGGTTACATCCACTCCGTCACAGCGGAGGACACGGCATTTTCCCGCTATGACCAGCTCACCCTGTCCACCTTCTATTTCTGAAGGAAGGCGCGGAGTGGGTAACCCACCCAATTGCTCTGGACACACGGGTATTACTTCTCCCCGACGGAACAACTCCACCAGCTCAGGTTTGGTATTGCTTTTGCCGCGATAGGTGGTCTTCATCCCTATCAGGCAACTACTGATTATCTTTTTACCACACTTTCCCATCTAACTGGTCAAACTTTTGACTTTGAGAATCGCCACGCAAAAACAATAATGAGAATAAATATGAAAACGAAAACAAGAAACGTCCTCAGGTCTTTAACTACAAAATAGGCAATCCCTCCAACTAATAAAATAAATATCTCCACAATTACTGACAACCATAACCACGAAGTCATATTAGCCCCGAGCGGTACTTACATTTCAGAATAATATGGTGAGGGCATAGCGTATTGTTTACGATTCTGAAGATAAAGGTCATTTCCATCCGAATCGTTAATCACCACGACAGGGAACTCTTCAACTACCAGTTCCCGAATAGCCTCAGGACCAAGGTCTTCAAAAGCAATTACACGAGCAGATTTTATTCGTTTGGACAGCAGTGCACCAGCCCCGCCAGTTGCAGCAAAATACACGGCTTTATACTTTACGATGGCATCCTTGACAGGTTGCGTGCGAGGACCTTTGCCAATCATACCTTTTACACCGTGTTCAATGAGTTTTGGTGCGTAGGCATCCATCCTGACTGATGTGGTGGGACCCGCTGAGCCGATGGGTCGACCCGGAGGCGCTGGTGTGGGACCAACATAATAGATTACCGCACCTTTTAACTCAATTGGTAGTGGTTCGCCTTTCTCTATCAACTCAATCAGACGTTTATGAGCGGTATCACGCGCTGTGTAAAGAATACCGTCAATCACCACCCTATCGCCGGCTTTTAGGCGAGAAACTACCTCTTCGTCCATTGGGGTTGTAATCTTTATTACATTACTCATTGTTCCTCTCCTCCAGAAAAGTTCAAATAATAATCTCCTTATGCCGATGGGCATGGCAATCCAGATTGATTGCTACCGGGAGGCTAGCTATGTGGCAGGGGTGTTTCAGGATTTTCACGCCAAGCGCATACCACCTGCCGCCAAGCCCCTGTGGTCCATAGCCAATTTTGTTAATTTCCATCAGCAACTTCTTCTCCAGTTCTGCCAGCTCAGGGTCTTCATTTTCCTGTTCAAGTGGTCTAAGCAGGGCTTTTTTTGCGAGGATAGCTGCCATCTCCATTGTCCCGCCTATGCCCACACCTACCACTACCGGTGGACAGGGATTTGCCGCTGCCTCGTAGCAATGTTGAACAACGAGGCGTTTTATCCCCTCCAGTCCATCTGAGGGTTTGAGCATAACTACCTTGCTCATATTCTCGCACCCACCACCTTTGGCATCAAAGAGGATTTTGATTTTATCCCCTTCCACCAGACGCAGATGCAGTACCGCAGGCGTATTATCCCCGGTATTTTTTCTGGTGAAGGGGTCGCAGATGCTTTTCCGCAATAGTCCTTCGCTGTATCCCTGGCGAACACCTTCATTAACGGCGTCCTCCAGCAGACCACCCTCCAGGTGAACTTCCTGTCCCAGCTCCATAAAAATAACAGCAAACCCTGTATCCTGACAGTACGGAATTTTCTCTTCTTTTGCCAGGCGAGTGTTCTCAATTAATTCTTCAAGCACCGCTTTGCCAATTGGCGACACTTCAGTGTCACGTGCATTCTCAAAAGCCTTTATCATCTCTGGATTCAGATAATACGCCGCTTCAATCGCAAGCTTCTTGATTGCCTCGGTAATTGTGTCCACGTGAACCACGCGCATTTTTTTACACCTCCTTCAGTGAAAATTGCGTGATTGAATTATATATAATTCTCATT
>JAGHBZ010000046.1 GCA_021160705.1 Candidatus Sumerlaeota bacterium | reverse complement strand
GGGATAGTCTTATGTGTGGCAAGTGGTTTATCATTTGCCCAGACAAATTTCCCTAAAAAGAAATCATTTCAGATTGAACGCAGTATTCACCCTGCTGGAGTCAGCTGTATTGAATGCCATAAAAAAGAGACACCCGGACTTTTTACCGATTGGACACTGAGTGCACATGCCAAGGCTAATATTACTTGCTATGATTGTCACCATGCAGAATCAACTGATAAGGACATCAGCCAGAAACACTTTACGGTATATCGGGAGGGTGAAGAGAAGGTGCCTGTGTCAGGTGTAGTAACGCCAAAAGATTGTTCTCGCTGTCATCCGGATGAGGTGAAAGAGTACAGTCGGAGTAAACATTCACATACGCTGGAAATAATATGGAAGCTCGACCCGTGGTTGCGGAAAGGGATGAATAATGAGACTGAACGAATGACCGGTTGTTATGTGTGTCACGGAAGTATACTAAAGATTACTCAGGGAGAACTTGACCCGGCGACCTGGCCAAATGTAGGTGTGGGAAGAGTCAATCTTGATGGGAGTCGTGGGAGTTGTACAAGTTGTCATACACGTCATCGGTTCTCTTTAGCCGAGGCACGCAAACCCGAAGCCTGTGGGCAATGTCATCTTGGTCCTGACCATCCTCAAATGGAGATTTATGCTGAATCAAAACACGGCTCTATATACGCCGCATCAGGTAGTAGGTGGCGATTTGACTCAGCACCAGGGAGCTGGACTCCCGGGGTTGACTACCGAGCACCTACCTGTGCGAGCTGTCATCTTTCAGGTTCCGGGGGCGTCGTTACCACTCACGACGTTACTGAACGCCTGTCCTGGGAACTTCAGGCGCCGCTCTCTGTGAGACCCTCGGAATTTAAACCATTTCCTGCCAGGACTGACTGGAAAAAAGAACGTGAAAAGATGCGTCAAATTTGCCTGCAATGTCATAGCCCACTATGGACTGATAATCATTTCAAAAATCTGGATAGCGCAGTTGAAAATTATAACAATCTTTACTATAAACCAATTAAAGCGGTGATTGATAAATTGTATCAGAAAAAATTACTTAATGATAAAAGATATTTTGATGAGGAGTTAGAAGTTGAATTCTACGAGTTATGGCATCACGAAGGACGCCGTGCACGAATGGGTGTGGCGATGATGGCTCCTGATTATGCCTGGTGGCATGGGTTCTACGAGTGCAAGAAACGTTTTAACATAATTATGGAAAAGGTTGATACGATTCTAAAATCTGGTAAACCCGCTCCAGTATATAAACATTTTCCCGGTGCCACCGGGTCAACTGCTGTCCCGGACGAAGTTAAGCCTGAAGAATAAAAAATAATTTTCCTCCACACTTCTTATTTATCGTAACAAATAAAATGGACGGTACGGCATTAATACTGTGTGAGGGTGCATTTGGGAGCCCTGCTGGAAAGACCGCGCACGGGCTTGTGCGGTTCACCCGTCGGTATGAGATTGTGGGTGTCATTGATAGCCAGCTTGCCGGGCTTGATGCAGGGGAATTTCTTGATGGAAGAAAAAATGGGATTCTTATCTTTAGGAGTCTGGATGACGCTCTGGCTCGCCTTCCGCAGAGACCGGATTATCTGGTCATTGGCGTTGCGACTGATGGCGGTGTATTGCCCCGGGAATTTCGTCCTATTATCGCTGAAGCATTGCGACAGGGAATTAATGTGGATTCAGGGCTTCATCAGTGGCTGAGTACCGACAAAGAGTTTGCTGATATATGCTCGTCCAGTGGTGCGGTGATTCGTGATATTCGTCGTACCCCACCATTTGAGTCGCTTCATTTTTTCAGCGGTAAGATTGAAGAAGTAAAAGCACGCAGGATTGCAGTTCTTGGAGTTGATTCAGCCTGCGGAAAACGAACTACTGCTCTATTACTGACGAAGGCATTAAAGTCTGAAGGAATAAAGGCTGTGTTCATTGGCACGGGACAGACCGCCTGGTTTCAGGGTGTTGAGTACTGCATCATCCTTGATGCATTGATTAATGATTTTGTGACCGGGGAACTGGAGCATATTATCTGGCAGGCGGATAAAGAACAATCACCTGATGTCATCATTATTGAAGGACAGGGCAGTCTGACACATCCAGCGTACCCGTCCGGGTATGAGCTGCTGAGTGCTGGATGCCCTGATGGTGTGGTATATCAAGTCGTACCGGGCAGGATGTATTATGATGGATTTCCCGGCTACCGTATCACACCACCGGAGATTGAACTGCAGATAATTGACTTAATACGTCCAGAATCTCTACTGGGAATAACGGTGAATTCAGAAGGACTCTCCGCTGACGACCTGAACAGGGTGATAGAGAATTATGAGAAGCAGTTTAAGGTTCCGTGCTGTAACCCGCTTGATGATGGTTGTGCAAAATTAATCCCACGTATAAAAAAACTTCTGAGAAGATAAGGCTCACTCTATCTCAGAAAGGATTGCCCACGAAGGTTTCTGGTTACTGTACGCCGACAAGTTGTTTGACTAACGGGACAGCGGAGGCGGCATCCGGGCTATACCCATCCGCACCAATCCGTTCTGCGAACGTCTCATCCACAGGTGCACCACCAACAATGACTTTGTTTGAAGCTCCGGCTGACCTCAGTGCTTCAAGGGTGCTGCCCATTTTTTCCATAGTGATGGTAAGCAAAGCCGACATTCCCACAACTGCGTCAGGATGTTGTTGAGCGATTTCCACGAACTTTTGTGCAGGCACGTTAACGCCAAGGTCAATTATCTGGAACCCTGCACCCTCAAGCATCATTCCAACGAGGTTCTTACCAATATCGTGCATATCACCTTCCACGGTACCCAGGACGACCACACCTTTTGGCTCAACCCCACTTTTAACAAGCAAAGGACGTAGCAATTCCATCCCGGATTTCATTGCCTTTGCAGAAATCAATACTTCCGGGACAAAATATTCACCACTCTTAAATTTTTTCCCCACCACGTCCATACCAGCGATTAGTCCTTTGTTCAGGACATCGTGAGGAGACATACCGTCGTCCAATGCCTGTTTTACCAGCTCCTCAACACCGGGTTGTCCTTTTTTCTCTGGTGGGTAATTAGAATTAGCATTCACGTGACCGCAAATGACGTTCTCCGCAATAAGACTAAGCTCTACCATTTTACCTCCTCCAGCTCTTTCTATAATATTATTCCAGAAGAAACTCTTTAATATTGCACATTGTAAATTAATCTTTAGTATGTATACACAGCCATTGTATTGCAATAATTTTTTATTCTTCACTCCAGAGATTAGTGTGAGTCTTTCTTTATCTGGCGGAGATATGCATTGATAAAGGAATCTATTTCGCCGTCCATAATGGCTTTGACGTTGCTTGTCTCGAATCCAGTGCGATGGTCTTTAACGAGATTGTAGGGATGCATAACGTAAGAACGAATCTGACTACCCCAGCCAATCTCCTTTTTATCAATTTTTGACTCCTGCTCCTCGCGCTGTTTCTCCCGATAATACTGATAGAGCCGTGAACGAAGGACTTTAAATGCTGTCATTTTATTTCGGTGCTGAGAACGTTCATTCTGGCAACTTACCACTATGCCAGTGGGCAGATGAGTGATACGAACCGCTGAGTCAGTTACATTAACGTGCTGTCCACCGTGTCCAGAGGCTCGAAATGTATCTATCTTTACGTCTTCCTCTTTAATATCAATTTGAATATCATCCTCTATTTCTGGCGACACAAATACCGAGGCAAAAGAAGTATGCCTCCGCCGATTTGCGTCAAACGGAGAAATCCTTACCAGACGATGAACTCCGGTCTCTGCTTTGAGAAAACCGTATGCATACGGACCCTTAACATAAATAGTGGCGCTCTTTAACCCTGCCTCGTCACCCGGCTGGAAGTCAATAATGCGAGTCTCAAAGTTATGTTTTTCTGCCCAGCGCAAATACATCCGCAATAACATATTTGCCCAATCGCACGACTCGGTACCGCCGGCACCCGGATGGATTTCTAAGTAACAGTTTTTCTGGTCATCCGGTTCGTCAAGGAAAGAGCGTGACTCCAGCTCCTGGTTTCGGCTCTCCAGTTGTGCGAGCATATCCAGAATTTCTTTGAGTTCCGCCTGCGTGTCTTTTTCTTCTTCGCTCTCAACAATCTCAATTAACTCGCCGAGCTCAATAACATCTTTTAGCAGCGCATTCCAGGGTTCAATATTTTCACGCAATGCTTTAATCTGGTTCAGTATGAGGCGTGCTTGCTGCTGGTCTTGCCAGAAGCCCTGCTGCTGTGTGAGTTCCTCCAGCTCCCGGAGTTTCTTTTCTTTGCCTGCTATGTCAAAGATAGTCTCTGTTTTGCAGGATTTTTCTCCTTAACTCCTGATAACGGGAGATTATTTCTGTTCTGGTAATTAACATTTTTCACTTACCTTGAAAATAAGTCACTAAATAAAGCTAATAATTTCGACCGCTGTTCAGGACTGAAGTCTGTATCATTTGCCACCACCAGAAGAAACGGCGGCAAAAATCTGCTGGCACTGAGTGACTCTTTACTTGCTGCCCCTCCATATAGATGTACTACGTCATCACCACGACGGAATATATAATTGTCAACATATTCCTTAACTACCTGAAACCCTGCCCGGCAAATTGTCTTGAATGCATTCGCAAATTGCTTCTCTGTTATTCGCATCATCACATCATACTCAACTTTGGTCGATAACGAAAAATATAATGTACTATAATAACAATCACCTACCCTGTAAAGAGGAAGCGCAGCTAAATTTTCCTGACTGACCGTGGCGTGGTGAGTATAATTTATCAAATTGCCACGTCCAGATGAGCCGAATGCACCACAAAAATCGTCAATCAGTGGCAAAAACTCAAACGCAGAAATCTGACTAATCTGGACTGTCTTTTCGCTGTCCAGCTGGAGGACGAATGGAAATCCGCCACTCTCCTCATCCAGTGGTAATGCAGTCTCAAACTCCTCAACACAGCCAAGATAAATTGACCCATTGACCGGTAACAATAGGGCACTGGATGGTGATTGAGGCTGAAAGGGACGTTCTGGATAATCCTCTTCAAAAAAAGACTCCAGTGGTTCATCAGAAATCCTTAGCCAGACCCTTATGGATTGAGGATAAAAGAGGGCATCAAGCTCCGACTGTGCACGGCGTAAGTCTAATCCTTGAAATTTCTTCACCTGAATACTGGATATAAATTTGTCAATATTCTCCTGAAGTGCCTTCCGATTTTCCCCACTCTCCTTACGGCAAAATCGTTCACGTGCTTCGTAGATTTTTTCCTTTATAGCGGGCAGATAGTTTTGATTTAGAAAGACACTAAGTTTTGACGTATCAAACTCCAGAACACGCCAGTTATAAAGGTCATAGATTCTTAATGGCTCGCCCTCTGGAACAAAGAATATATTATCACATCCAAAATTTAGACTCTTCTTCATTGTTCTTTACTCTTCTCGTGCGGACACTTCACTTATCGGTATACTCCATCCTGATTAGGTAAGGTGTAAATGATAGGCAGAACCCTCGCACCTTACCTTTAAATCAATCTAATTTTAGTTTACCCCTTAAAAAGGAAAAATCAAAGATAAAAGTTTACTCTAAATGAAATGTTTCAGAGGAGGTGAGGCAAATCAAGGGAATTTTAAAGTTGCGATTTCTTCTTCTTATCATCGTTGTTTTTCTCATTAGAAAAAAGCTGTTTTTTAGATTTATTTTGCTTGTTTCTCCTACTACGCAAGGCACGAGCACGTTCAAGTTTTCGTTGTCGTTCTTTGATAATCTCCTCAGCACGTCCAGAGTGTTTCGCAGCTGGCGTCACAAAACCTATGGCACTATGAGGTCGTCTATAATTATACCAGTGGATAATCATAGATGCGGTAAGTTTTATAGCGTTTGGCGTTTGCGCGCTCAAGTCCACGACACATCAGGTAATTGTCCTCCAGAATCCAGGACATCTCACCAGTCTCAAGTCCCAGCTCCTGACTCAGCTCATATAGTCGGCTATAAAACAAAATATCCACCCCACGTCGTCGAAATTCCCTGATTATGCCAAAAGTGATGGTGCGAATTTGCTTGATACGTCGCAGTCCAAAAATCCAGATGAAGATACCAAATGGCAGTAGATGTCCGTTCATCTTTTTAAGTAAGAGATTGATATTCGGCAGGTTGAGCATAAAGCCTACTGGTGTGCCCTTATGTTCGGCTATGATACAGAGTCGCGGGTCAGCAATACGTTTCATTTGTTCTGCCATAAAATAGAACTCGTCGTCAGTCATCGGGACAAATCCCCAATTTTTTTCCCAGGCAGAGTTATAGATTTCCCGGATACGTTCAACTTCTTGCTGAAAGTGTCGCCTGTTAAACGCACGAAGTGTGACTCCGGTTCGTCGCTTAATTTCTTCAGCAAGCTTAAAGATGCTCAGAGAGACCGACTCTCTGGTGATGTAATACGCATACAGGTCTTTAGCCTTTGAAAACCCATAGCGTTCAATGAGTTCTTTATAATATGGCGGGTTATAGGGCATCATAACAAACGGTGGCAACTCATAACCCTCTATCAGGAGTCCGCAGGTCTCGTTGGTAGAAAAGTTCATTGGTCCTCGCATAGTATCCCGCTCCTGAGAGCGAAGAAATTCTGCCACTTTATCAAATAGTGCTGTCGCCACCTCCTGCTCATCTATACTCTCAAAGAACCCGAAGAATCCTACCCGGTCATTATGAAATTTATTGTGTTGGAAGTTTACGATTCCAGCTATCCGTCCGACTGGCTTACCGTTTTTTTCTGCGAGAAATAATTTTACTATGGCGTGTCTGTAAAACGGATACCGCCCGGGGTCAAACAGTTTTTTTTCTTCTGAGAGCAGCGGCGGGACCCACTGCTCTACACCCTTATAAATCATCCAGGGCAGACGGATAAACTGTTGCAAATCTCGTTTTGTAGAGACCTCTCTAACAGTAATCATAATCACTCATCAACCGTATGACATTTTCTACATCGAGCCTCATAGAGGTTGCTTGCACCCACGAGTATACGTTCTTTGCTCTTAACGAGCCGTTGAGTCCGGCTGGCGGGGTTACCGCATACCATACAAATCGCCAGCGTTTTGGTGATGTATTCAGCAATGGCAAGAAGCTGAGGGACCGGCTCGAACGGGACACCACGATAGTCCTGGTCAAGCCCGGCACAGATGACTCGCACTCCCTTATCAGCGAGTTGCTGACAGATTTCTACAATCCCATTATCAAAAAACTGTACTTCGTCAATCCCGACGACCTGGGTGTTCTCGTCCACGTGCTCCAAGATTTCCTCAGCACTGTTTATGGGAATGGAGGGGAGCGAGAGCTTGCTATGAGAGATGATATTCGTCTCGTCAAACCGGGTATCAATTCGTGGTTTAAAGACCAGGACATTCTGTCGTGCAATCATTGCGCGTCGTAAACGCCGTATCAACTCCTCGGTCTTTCCGCTGAACATCGGTCCACAGATGACCTCAATCCAGCCACTATGACCGGGCTGAACAATATTCATCATAACCCCTTCCTCCTTTTTTATATGAGGCGTTCAACACTCAAAGGCTTGATACTCTAACATTGTATTGCTTAATAATAAATGGAAGAAAAATTCGTCTCAGTTAGTGAACGAAATTCGTCGTCCATAGCACCAGAACAGTAGTCTGCGAAAGGACACCGCAATTTGCAAGTGTAATTTAAAGCATCCACTAAAGTGCATACCCCGGCACGTGTACACTGCTCATATTGACAGACCGGCGTGTCCTTCAAGCAACAATTTCTACCTACCATCCACAGAGCGCTGTCAAGATTAAACAGGTCAACCCTGTGTTTCGTTACGAGGTTCATCAGAGCAGACTGGATGTGCTGTCGAATGGTGGCGTCTTCTTCAGCAGAAACTGGTCTACGTGCCCGAAGTTTTTCATTAAGGCAGGGGTCATCAATACTCACAAGTCCCAGCCGTAGAGCCACACGCATAACGTGATAATCCACAGGGGGCTGAATGGATTCCGGGTCGGCTACCCTCCAGATACCTCGTTTGTTTAGATATAAGACGAGGAGGTTCGACTTTTTTTGAGTCGGGTCGCTGTAAGCCTTAAACTCTGCGAGCCTGCTCAATACTCCACTCTTACCTGCGACTTTTCCTTCAGCAAAATTATAGATGTTCATTACACGGCTGTTGTATTTCTCTTTGAGCAGATGCATCATATCGCGAATTAGTTCAAGACGTTCTTCCACACGGTCAAGCGTAGAGTGTGCAGAGATGCCGTCATCGGAAAACATACTGCGCAGTTCATCGGGATTAAGGGTCAATAGATGTTCGGGTTGCCAGAAGTTCTGAGCCTCCTGCAATGTCCGGAGTGCGGAACCAATCATATAATCCGAGCCGTGAAGCTCCCTGTTTCCGATTTTTCCTTTAAGCCGGTGTGTCTGGTAGCATATCCCGGTGATAACAAACCAGAAGAGCGCCTCCAGTTCTGCGTCAAGCTCCAAAGTCACCGTTGGTATGAAATACTCCAGGCGTGGCGGCATCTTGCCAATAGTCTGTGCCAATCTTTCAGCTATTGCCGAAGGCGTTCTCATTCTTCTCACCATATACTGAACCACCAGAATTGACAAAATTTATATTGAACCTCAAGTCCCTCATTTATCCCCTTACCCCAAACCGACTAACCGACTTAGCCGACTTAACCGACCAACCGATTAACCGACTTAACCGACTTAACCGACCAACCGAAGAATGAACATACCTCAAAATAGCACTCTCAATCTCAGGATAAATCTTTTCAGGCTGGTATGCCGTAATCGCTTTCTCCTGTGCCAATTGTCCCATATTTTTTCGTTTTGTTTCATCCTGCAAGAGCTCAATGATTGCGGTTGCCAGTGCGTCAGGATTGTCAGGTGGAACGATGATACCAAGTTTACCATTATCTAAGATGTCGGTGATGGCATCAACATTAGTGGCGACAATCGGTTTGCCACCAGCCATTGCCTCTAACACACATACCGGCATTGCCTCGTTCCGTGAAGATAACACAAATATATCGCTCAGCCCAACAAGGCGGTGCACGTCTTCACGAAAACCGGTAAATACCACTGAGTCCTCCATATTGTTCTCTTTGATAATGCGTTGAAGTTCATTCCAGTAAGTATCCGTTGTCGTGCGAGCACGTTCTCCCACAATAAGCAATCGCACCTGAGGATACTCAGCTATCACAAGGGAGAATGCCCTGAGCAGTACGTCTATTCCTTTTCTATAACTGATAAACCCTACGTTAATAATGACAGGAGTGTTATCAGGAATATTAAGTTCTTTGCGACCGGTAGCGATTTCGTCATCTGAGACCTTAAATTTTGATACTTCCACTGGATTGGGGATAAAAAACCACTCCTGGTGAGTCGGTTTATTGCCAAATGCACGTGCAATAGAGCGCGAAACAAAAATAATACTATTAGCTATTTTTTTAATTATGATAATTCTGAGTCTGTTGCCCGGGGTCAGGGGAAGGTCTTCCCGGATATGCCAGACAACTTTTTTCCCTGCGCTTTTAGCGCCCAGTCCACCAAAGAGTGCCATTGCTGAATTCACGTATATCAAGTCAAAATTACCCTGCTTAACAAATCGCCTTACCTGCCGGACATACTTAATTCGTTGCCAGAGCAGGGAGATTTTCTTTTTGACTCCTTTTGTCTCTACCCAGCTGAGTTCTGGATTGTACAGTACGGTCTTGCGAACATTATCCAGTTTTATCGTTGATGGAAAAACGTGGACCTCCTCAGGGAAAATTATGGTAATAGAATGCCCTTTCTCAGCAAGGTAAGAAGCCACTCGCAACAACGACAGCGTTGCCCCTGAGAGTTCGGCTGAATGTGATATGCAGAGTATATTAGTCACGTTTGATGAAGCAGGCGAAAAGAGTCGCGATAAATTATTTTTCAAGATTCTTCATCCTGACGAAATGTCTCCCATTTTTGCAGAACAAGCACCAGTGCACAAATAAGCCAGCTACGTAACCCAAGAAGTGAGTCCTCAGCAATATTACCCATCAGCAACGCAAAAATAAGCACAAGGATAGTGCTACTAAAATTTACCTGTGTCCAATCTTTTTGCCTTATGCCTTCTCGCCTTTTCTTCGCTGCGATTACTATGACATTGATATAAATTGATAATGCGAGCACAAACCCAACGAGTCCCGTTTCTGATAATAACTGAGTATATGTGCAATCAGTATAAGCCAGGTAATTTTTATCAAAATGTAATGCGTAAGTGTCAAACCCTACATACTGAGCCCATCGAGTAGGAAACGACCCCAGCCCTATACCAAAGAACGGTTTCTGCTGGACGATACGTTTCATTACCTTAAACGCATCCGTTCGTGAAATTACCGAGCGGTCTCTCATAAGTCCACCTGCTTTTGCGGTCTGAAACCGCTGAACTATCCGATGTGCAACATAAGGAGCACTGATAAGACCCACTAAGACCACAATAACTAAAAATATTTTAGAAAAACGATTTTTGAAAAGTAGGGGAATTAATAGGAACTGGAATGCAAGGATTATAATGACCTGACGACTCAATGTCAGCACACTTACAAGAATCACAAACAATGTCAGGCAAAGTGCAACCAGCTTCATCACTGGGTTTTTGAGTTCGCTGAACAAATAATACCCAAACGGAAATGCAAACACTAAATAATGTCCATACACTACCGCAGAGGGTGATGCCGCGTTGATTCTGAATGTCCCCAAGAAACGTGCACGTGTAGGAACCAGAACATCAACACCACTGAAAAATTCGTAAAACCCGATTAGTGCGTGGGCAAACGTGACGATTAGTATAATCCAGGACAAAGTATTGATGTCGCCTCTGGAATTCAGCATTGAAACAATTACCAGCGAGAGAATAAAATAAGTCATCAGATAGCGAAACGCCTGGACACCCTGAGCCGGGTCTTCCCCAAGTAACGCAGATAAAGAGAAATATATAATTACCACTATTAGCAGAAGTAAATATCGCGTGGGAACAATACGGGCTTTCCCCTGCCACCACCAGCGTAGCCAGCCTATTATGAATAATGCACCTGCCAATTGGTTAAGGGTAAACGGAACAACTTCTAAAGGAATCGCCAATACAAACGTCGTCGGGAAATACAGCAAAAATCCCCAGAATGGACCAAGTATAAACGTCGCTAAAGGCACAATGATGACGAATGAAAAAGCAAGGGCTTGGAGTACGCCCATATTGATAAGCACAAGAAAAAATACCAGAAGAATAAAAAGAAAACCCACAATAAGCTCTATCGTTATAGCAACACGTGTCCTCTCTGGATTTAGATGTATACTCTCTGAAGTTTTTTCGGTCATTGCTTATTCAGCTCTTTCATTTTTGATTCGATTAACGTAGCGAGCGAGGTGATATAATGAACAGGAAAAAGTCTGCCTGCTCTACCACTGTCAGTTTTCTGTGTGCAAACAACCTCAACGTTCTTTAAGTGTCTGACTCTCTTGTGTGGTATTTTCGCACTCTCTCTTTGATATAAGACAATCCCTATATTGCTCTTTCCGGCAATTTTTTTTACTATCTCAAGACCCACCAACGTCGTGGTGATGATGATTTGTATCTTTTTGGCAAACAGAAATCGTGTAAAAAATTCACTAAATAACTCCCTGCTTATGCGGTCTGTAAAGGGCTCATCTGTAGCTCCAAAGTTGAGTACAGGATAGCCCGTAATTAAATGCTCTCTGTAAGAGTCCGTTATTATCCCTATATTGTCTTGATAAAAGAAAAGCCATTCTACCTGAGGATGTGTAGCCAGCGCCCCTGCTTCCACCAATAACGGTGAGTCAGCTAATTTTCCCCCACGATTAACCAACCCAATCATCAGGATTCGTCTATCTTCGGTAGTTGACATTTCTCTGCTCAAACATCTAATATTGATTTTGAGTTTTACAGATTAATTCACCAATTGCAAATTTAAAAACACGAGAAGAGAGATGAAGACTATACTTATTACAGGTGGTGCAGGATTTATCGGGAGCAATTTTGTCCATCACATCCTTGATACTTATCCTGACTATAGGGTCAAAGTGCTGGATAAACTGACCTACGCTGGTAATCTTGATAACCTGCGCGATGTGATGGATGACGATAGGTTCACTTTCATCAAAGGCGATATTTGCGATAAAGCACTCCTGAAAGAGGCGGCAGAAGACGTGGACTATATCGTTAATTTCGCTGCTGAGACCCACGTAGACCGCTCAATCCTTGATTCAGAGGCATTTATCCGCACGGATGTTCTCGGCACTTATACACTGCTGGAGACTGTCCGGGAACTTAACATTGAACGATTTGTGCAAATATCCACTGATGAAGTGTATGGCTCAATCACTGAAGGCTCGTTTAAAGAAGATGCACCACTAAATCCCAGTAGTCCGTATGCCGCCAGCAAAGCGGGGGCTGATATGCTCGTCAATGCTTATTGGGTGACCTACAGGCTCCCTGTCATCATTACCCGCAGCTCTAACAATTATGGTCCCTATCAATATCCAGAAAAACTCATTCCACTTTTTATTACCAATGCCCTTGAGGATAAACCACTGCCTCTTTATGGCGACGGTATGAATGTTCGGGACTGGTTGTATGTGAAGGACAATTGCGAAGCCATTGACCTCGTGCTCCATAAAGGTGAACCCGGCAGGATATATAACATTGGTGGCGATAATGAACGCACTAATATCGAAATCACCAGAAAAATTCTTGCCATCCTGGGCAAACCTGAGAGTCTGATTCGCTACGTTACCGACCGAAAAGGACACGACCGTCGTTACTCTATTGATTCCACAAGAATACATAATCTGGGTTGGCATCCAAGGACTGATTTTGACACGGCTCTGGAGGATACTGTTCACTGGTATGTAGAGAATCGCTGGTGGTGGGAACGAGTTAAATCCGGCGAATTCCAGCGGTTTTACAAAGAGTATTATAAGATGTAATGTAGAATAGGATTAAGCATAATTTTAAGCATAATTAATGTGGACTTTTCCGGATATTTCAATTAGCCATTCTGAGGGTCTGAGGGTTGGAGAAGGAATAACATTACACGAAGCCTTAGGACGAGGAGAGTTTTTTCAAATAAAGAAGAGAGAAATTGGAAAAATGAACAAAGAGAAGGTGAAAGAAATAGCGGAGTTGACACGTCGACTCATTACAGTACTCGGCGAGGACTTAACCCGACCAGGGTTAATCGACACACCTGAACGTGTTGCTCGCTCTTATTTGTTTTTAACTGAGGGCTACCGACAGGACCTGAATGCCATTGTCAAGGATGCACTCTATGAAGAGAAATGCGACGAGATGGTTCTGGTAAAGAACATTCATTTTTTCAGCCTTTGCGAGCATCATCTTCTGCCCATCTGGGGCGTCTGCCATATAGGGTATCTACCAGCAGGGAGAATCATCGGCATCAGCAAGATACCGCGCATTGTTGATATGTTTGCTCGACGACTCCAGCTGCAGGAAAGAATGACTTACCAGATTGCCGAGGCGTTGCAGTCCGTGCTGAACCCTAAAGGTGTGGGTGTGGTCACTGAAGCGTATCATCTATGTATGATGATGCGCGGCGTACAGAAACAGGAATCTCGCACCCTGGCGAGCGCTATGCTGGGTGGGTTTCGCACCAGAGAACAAACCCGCCTTGAATTCCTTTCCCTTATTGAACAGAACAAGCAACTGTAATCATTTTTTGTTTGACCCATCAGTCGCCTGGCTTACATCCGCTACCTTTGTCTTTATTCTGTGTGGCCAGGAAGGTGTATGCTACACTATCTCTTCCGCAATGCCTGAAAATTAACTTTATCACAAAGAAAATATCTTTCCAGCAGAACAAAACGCTTACTCACAGAACCAAAGCCAGATTAATCATTATGCTTGTGATTCATTTCCATAATTTCATTCAGACCAGGCAACAATTCCTAAAACAGGGGTTTTCTTCCGATTTTACAATTCAGAACTCAGAATGCAGTAGCTCTTCTCTTTGTAGCAAAATTCGCTATTTGCGGCTCGGTCAGTTTAAAATTACTCAGAACAGGTTTCCTATTTATTTTCATCGTAGGAAAGATTGTCGTTGAACCGTGTTATGTATGTTCTCCAGCGTTTACGAAGATTTATGAGTTGCAGATACCCGATTACAGAAATCATCCAGAGGATATGCTCAATCGGGTAGCGATAGCGAGGATGTCCCAGTGTGATACAGTGTATTAATATCCAGAACAAGACAATACAGAGAAGAAATGTGAGGACTTCAGGGTCATAAAGAGATTGAACTTTAAACGGCAGGATGAACTTAAATATGATAAAAGAAAGTAGCCCAAAGAGCACGATAAACCAGATTAAGTGGTTTAAGAATCGCCAGCAAAAATAGGGAATTTGTCCAAAGGTATTATGGATTGACCTGTAAAAGCATACGTCATACATATCTGGATAGAAGAGCAAGTACGTTTTTGCCACACAGGCTATAAGCGTTGTAAAGGGATGTGTAATCATAAATCGGATTGCTTCCCTTCTCCAGAAACGGACTCTCTCGCCAATACCCATACTTCTCTGCTTTCCCCGGTAAGGTGAATCATAGGGCATCCAGCTGAGTTTACAAGAAGGATTATTCCCAAGCCAGAAGTTTTCAGCCCCGGTCGCAGAAACCCAGATATAAGTTCCGCTCACCTTATAGTTTCGATAGCTCCAGAGCACTACTGGGATAAGCGCAAATAAGAATACTGTTAGCCAGAATGCGAGGGGAAGATTGAAAAGATGCCCTTTTCGCAAACGTACCACGCAGAGAATAGGTAAAAGAAATATCAGGGGCAATGTGGTACCCCGTGCAAGTGTGGCGAGCCCAAGGCAAATCCCCGCACCTATACCCCTGATGAGCGTAAACAATGTCACTGGCGGCTCTTTGAACATAGGCTTCTCAGCACCCGGGGGTTCGTCTCGGGTATCCGCTTCAGGCATAGTTGTCTCGCTCCTATCCCCAGAGAGTTTCATACTTTTAATTACAATCAGGAAAAATAGGTTCACCAGAGCAGTGAAGAGATGTTCGGTTGAGTACACCGTTGACATCATAAGATGCGAAGGATTGAGAGCGAACAAAAGCAGAGCGACTATGGCAACTAATAATTTCGGGCTAAGCTCCCGAGCAATCAACCAGAGCAGAAGACAGTTTAACAACTGCAACCCGATGAGTATCGTATGCGAGTAATCTGCCGGTGGGTTTATGCTCTTTCCGATGGAAAGCACATAAGGCCAGAGCGGCGGCCAGTGTACGTCTAACTCCCCACCTACTTTATACTCACCTGTCTTTGCAATATTCTCCGCCAGCTCAACATAATTCACGCAATCTGAACAGGGTTCTGAATAATAATAAGTGAGCCAGATTAATCTCGTCGTAAGATTGAGCAACAGGAGAACCGTGAGTAGTAATATTTCCCAATTCCCACGTCGCACTGAAATTCTCCAGGATTGGGTAACCCCCTTGCTTTATGAGCAACCCGGATTCTCAAAATCAGAGCATATTAAGCATCTTGGTAATATGTCAACTTTCACTTCAGTTCCACACTTCTTCTAATTAGAAACACATTCCCGGGAATTTCTTCTTTGTGCGCCAGTGTGGAGGATTCTAATGGCACAATTCTTTACTGCCAATGCCTACTCAAAACATAAGACATATATGAGAAGGTAGTATACGTGAGGAATCCAGACCTGAAAAATCAAAACTGGTAGCGGTGGAGGGATTCGAACCCCCGACATAGCGGATATGAGCCGCTTGCTCTAACCAGCTGAGCTACACCGCCCCACGTCTCTCCAGAGGAGGTCATATTATCTCTTAAAGAATACCCCTGTCAGACGTATCATTAAAAAAATGGTAGCGGGGGCGGGATTCGAACCCGCGACCTCTGGGTTATGAGCCCAACGAGCTACCAACTGCTCCACCCCGCGTCAATCCTTTCCAAAAATTTAAACTGCTCTTTATTATACAAAACAATCCAATTACATATTTTATTATAAGAGCCACATCCTTGTCAAGTCCCTCAAATATTACTTTAAGCAATTATTCAACCCAGATTTTGTAGCTGGATGGGTAGGGTTCTCTTGAGTAAGGATTGAAGCGGGTTTGTG
>JAGHBZ010000176.1 GCA_021160705.1 Candidatus Sumerlaeota bacterium | reverse complement strand
TCCCCATTGAGATATAATAGAATCACAAAGAGATTTGTAAGATTTAAACTTAAAAGTTTTCTCTATTTCTGATATATGGAAAATTTTAGTATAAAATTATGAAGGAGGGAGAATATGGGTTCACACGTCTGGACGCAACAATGTCCATACTGTGGTTTTGAAGAAATGTATGTCTCCAGTTATGATGGCGTTTACTTTGACATAAATTGCCCGATATGCGGATACTCAAGATGGACTGAAGAGAAAGTACCAGCACCCCACGAGGTTAAGTTAGCAAAAAGCATTCTTAGTGAGATGGATGTTGAAGCAAAACAGAACGCAATAGACCGATACTTTGAGGATAATCTACCGTTTATTGCCCGATTAAAAGACTAAGAAGAGAATCAAGCGGAGATGGAGACGAAACTAAAGATAGGGTTGGTTAGTATCGGGAGGTCGCCGCGAGAGGATATTGTTCAGGAGATGCGGGCTGTGCTCGGCGACAGGGTTGATATAATCCAGCGCGGTGCACTTGACGGTTTATCCAGCGCGGAGATTGATATGCTCAGGGTTGAGGGCAATGATGTGCCGTTAATAACCAGAATTGATGACACATCCACAGTGGTTGTGGGAAGAAGTAAAATACTTCCTCTCGTTCAAAATCACGTTGACGCTATTGAACAACAGGGTGCGGAGATTACCGCAATTCTGTGCACTGGCGATTTCTCGGAGATTACCGCCCGAAAGATTTGTCTTCTACCGTCACAGATTCTTTTCAATACAGCAAGTTCAATTCTGCGGAGTGGAAAACTTTGCGTGATAGTTCCTATGGAGGAGCAGAGACAGATTGCGGAAATGAGATGGCAGAACCTTACAGGACTGGCAGTGTTCTCAGTATCCGCCTCGCCATACAAAGAACCCGCTGAAATGAACACCATTTTGCACAGAATCAACAAAGAGAACCCGGATTTAATCATCCTTGATTGTATGGGCTATACTATAAAACATAAAGAATACCTCCACGCCATTACTGGCAAACCTGTCCTGTTACCACGTTCACTTCTGCTACAGGTGATTAAAGAATTACTATGTGTGTGATTCTTGTTATCGCCTCTTTGCTATCTACTATTTTTCTGGTCAACTATATCTAATTTGCAAAAGGAATATCGCAAATAATCCCGACTTTCCTGAGCTTCCTGGCTTCCTTATAGATTTTATTGCTTTTTATTTCTTAGCTATAAGGAGACCAGGAACCCAGGAGATAAAGGAATGTAAATATTATTTGTTACACATCTGTGTTGAAAAATTATGAGGGTTGCGCCGGGAAAATTGTGTTTAGCTACGAAAAGAATTGCGGGTTAGCCGACCATAATGTCCTCTTTAGGGTAGCGGTAGGTTACGCGTTCACGTTGCTCAATCAACGCCACTGCAACGGTTAAGGGACCCAGCCTGCCAATGAGCATCAGAATAATGAGCAACAGTTTACCTGGTGTGCTAAATAATGTAGTTATGCCAGTGGAGAGACCTACAGTGCCAAATGCGGAGACGGTCTCAAAAAGTAGCCGAACCGCCGGGTCCTGCGGCGAATGTGTGGTCAATAATGGCTTGTCTACCAGCGCAATCAACCCGAAAAAGACTGTTACTACCACCAGCCCCATCACCAGAATAATGAACGCACGGCTTACCGTTCCCTCAGGCACACGACGTCGAAATACCTCCACATCACGCCTGTTTTTTATGTGTGAGAGAATAGTAACAAAGATGATTGCAGCTGTAGTGGTCTTTATCCCACCTGCCGCAGAGCCGGGTGAACCGCCAATAAACATCAGTAACATTAATAGCAGAAGACCCAGATTTGAGACACGACCAATGTCAACGGTATTAAACCCTGCGGTTCGCGCAGTTATGGATTGAAACAATGAATGCACAACCCTAACTGGAAATGACTCCCCGGCTAATGAATTGCCAACGTCAAACATATAAAACACCAATGCACCACCTACTATCAGTATAAAAGTGACAATAAGCACCAGGCGTGTCTGTAAAGAGAAATGCGGTGTGCGTTTACTGCTTGAATATGTGAGTCTGCGATAAAAGAGTTCGTCCAGTACAACAAATCCTAACCCCCCAAGAATTATGAGTACAGCAATTATGGACACACCGGGTATATTTGTCCTGTAACGATACAGGTTCTCCGTAAAGGTGGAGAACCCGGCGTTGCAAAATGCACTTACCGAATGAAATACCGAATCCCAGATAGTATGATTCACAGAACCATCACTGCCTGAATACCAGCAGAGAAAAAGTCCTATAGAACCGATTACTTCTATGATAAGCGTAAGTTTAAAAACAGAAAAGAGCAGGTTGTAAATATTAGGAGTTTCTCCTGAAGTCAGGGTTTGATACAGGGTTTCTCTACCAGTGAAGGATAATTTAGAGCGTCGCAGGACAAAGAGGAAAAACGTGGAAAACGTCATTATGCCAATCCCACCAAGTTGAATGAACACCAGCAGTATTGCCTGACCCCAGAACGAGAGGTCTTTTTCCACACTGATGACGGTGAGTCCAGTGACGCACACCCCGGACGTAACGGTGAACAGCGCATCCACAGGACTCAGCGGTTTCCCCGCTGCTGAAAAAGGCATCATTAATAAAATCCACCCAATTAAGATAGCCAGAATAAAACTGCCGAGAATTAATCGGGGCGGTGAATTGAAGAACCATTCTAAAAAAGAGAGATTCGGTTTTGCTGGTGAATCCATTTCAAATGCCTTGTTTAACTTTGTTTAATCGCTTATAAAAAGGTCAAACCATTTCCAGGTAGAAGGATGTAAAAAATTTGTCTGCAATCTTCCGCCTTGATACCCAATCTCTTTTGCCAGGAGCAAAATACACCGTTTGAGAAGCCGTGGCGAAAATAAAATGGATAACGGCATTCGTAAAAATATCGTTTTCATCACACGACGATAACGCCAGGGAGTAAACCACAGTCGTCTTGTCATCTCATCTGCCGGGATACGTGAGCGATGTTTTAAAAAGAGATACGTCTCATTGACTCCATATTCATAAAACTGATGGAATAGCCCCCCGGGCGTTACCGGGTGAAAATGCTTAACCACAACCTCAGGACAATAATGCATCTTGAACCCTGAGAAATGAGCACGCCATCCCCATTCAGTATCTTCGGCAGTAATAAGATTGGTGTCAAAAAGCCCAACCTTATCAAATACGGAGCGGCGAATCATAGCATTGGCAGTAATGACAAACGGAAAGAGCAGCATATCCCCATTCATTGCGTCCTGCTGTGCCAGAATGGATTCTTCAAGAAAGAATTGTTTCATATCTGAAGACAGGGCAACGCTATCAATCTCTCCACCGAAAATAGCAATCTCAGGATGTGTTTTTATGGAATGAGCAAATTTCATTAGCCAGTTCGGCTCGACCATACAATCCGAGTCAGTGAATGCAATCCAATCACCAGCGCTTGCTCGCACGCCGGTATTCCGCGCAAAGGCACGACCCTGGTGTGGCTCGTCAATAATTTTAACAGGGTACTGTTCAGCTATTCGGCGCGAATTGTCAGGCGAGTTATTATCCACAATTATAATTTCGCGTCGCTCCTCAGGGTAGTTCAATCGCATAATTGAATCAAGACACTTTGCCAGTGTGGATTCTGAACGATATATGGGAATAACAATACTCACAAAAGGGAGCTCATCAATGAGTGCAATGGACTCCGTAGAGTGGCTATCAATCTCACTATCCGCATTATTGAAGGAAACAATATGTTTCCGCTCTTTTACAAAACGCTTGATGATACTTGCTGAAATAAGCGTGAGCGCAAAATACAAAGGAACGCCGAGCGGACGTGTGAGGAAATCCAGAAATTTGGTGAGACGTGATACGCGGAGTCTTTTGCCCCCAATTAGAGCGGTGAGAAGCGGTAATCCTGTTGAAGTAAACCATCTGGCAAAATCAAACTTATCCTGAGCAAGGTGGCGCGCATTCTCGCTTATCCGTGCATATTGTTCCGGGTTGGTAAACACTGACCAGATTTTTTCAGCTGCCGCTGTGGGTGATGATGGGTCTATAAAGATGATGTTCTTAAGGTCTTCAAAAGGGAGCTGCTGTAATGCAGGCGTAGGTATATGAAGGCAGGGGAGTCCTGCTGCGAGTGCCTCCAGCAGACAGGTTCGCACCTCTGTGCGAGCAACTACCGAATCATCCGCCAGCTGTGATACGTGAAAATGTACGTCCTGCATAAGAGATTTCACCTGGGTGCGTTTCAATTTTCCTGACCATTCTACATAGTCCTGTCTCAGAAAATCGTGAAGTTTCCGTTTAATTGCACTCTCCTGCCTGCATAGTTTTATACCAAGCAGATTCATACTGGTAGGATAAAGATTACCGGCGACAATCAGGCGAACAGGGCATTTTTTCTGCAGCTCTGCAATTATCGGTGCAACTCGCTCCAACCCATGCCACCACAACAATTCCCCATGATAGAACAGACGCAACTCCTGATGACTCTTCACTCCCACACCACGCTGTGGAATACTCCAGAAAGAATTATCCACATAGTTATGGATGGGAATCACCTTGCTGGAGCTGAGCCGATACCTCCGCACAATATGTTGACGTGTGGCAAGGACAAGTACCCTGTCGCTAAAACGTGCAATTAAAAAATTTATTATATACAGAAGTGGTTTGAAGACAGGCGTATCACATAAATCAACCGTATCAAGGGTAAAGAAATTTATGACGGGAATACCAGATAGCTTGGCAGAAATGATTGAGCCGAGCAGACGCAACGAGAAGCGTGGGTCGTCAAATTTAGTTGTGTTGACTATTACCACCTTTGCCTTATGCAGAGACCTGAGAAATCTGAAGAACGAATCCGTGACCTCCACACAATAGCCTTTTTGCTTTTGTAAAGCCTTAGCAAAATTCTTTGCTACTGCGTCAACTGGTTGTTGAAAGAGTATGACTTTTTCTGTAAGCACGTCTTTGCGTTTTGCCTAATATCCTTGGTAATATCTTGAAAATAGAATTTCAAGCCACGTACATACGAAAATCAAGCTTATAATCCGCTCGTCTCCGCCTCAATGAGTTATAACTTTTTCCACCTGAGATTTAACAAACGAAATTTACACTGCTTAAATTTCTTTTTCTTTGATGTAGCTTCCAAAGGAACAACCTTTATGTTGCCCGGTTCATCAGCACTGAGATTATTTCCAGATACACCAGGAGGTATCTCACCAGAATATAATAGCCACGTAGCCAATCAGGTGAGAAAAAATCATTTTGATTTTAAGGAAAGGATGTAGTAATTGAATCCTATACTTTTGAGTACTCTTGAGAAAAAGGAGGGGGTTCTTATGGAATCATCTGATATAGGCGAAGAATCTCCTGCCAGTTCGAATGAAACTCCACAAAGCGGGCTCTATACAATCTCGCATAATGAGAAACCATTAAACTATCTCTCCTGTATAGCAGGTGTACTTTTAGGAATAATTATTTTGAGTTTTTCTCCTTATACCTACTACTTAGACCAGCTCAAGGAACTGGAGCTACGTCTCTTTGGTAATGTACTTCTGATTGTTGCGCCTGGATATGCTTTGATTCGGCAATACCGATTTTTCAGGAGGGAGCGTAAGTTTGCGTATTCTCTGCCTCCTATCTTAGGGTTTGTGTTTATCATTTTTGTTTTGTGGCAATTAATCTCCGGACTGTTTTCACAGTATCGCTGGGTTTCATATATAACCCTGATTAATTTTGTTGCGTGTATCGGATTTTTCGCCGCAATTTACTTCGGCATCAACACCTGGCGGCAGTTTTACGCTGTGCTTTCGGTGATAGCGTTTTTTGTTCTTCTGACTATCCTGTTCGGGTGGCTACACTACTTAGGCGTATTCAGGCTCTGGAACAAATATCTCCCTGTCCCTCACCCTTCGTCTACGCAAATGGGATTTTGCAAGGTTCTTATTTCAACACTTGCTAACACATCAGGCACAATGTTTTCTACAATTTTGGGGGTCAGATATTACGCAATTTTCTTGATTCTTGTAGCACCACTAATTTTTATCCTGCTCATACGTCGTCTCTCATCGGATATTAGATATTATTATTACGTTTTACTGGGACTCTTGTTCATTACTCTCCTTGCTACCCGCCAGTATTTTGAGGTATTAATCTTCTGCGTGGCGTCAGTTGTGGGAACAGCGATATTCTGGAGAATGGCTAAGGTGAATGGAGGCTCTCCAGCGCCATTTACCCGTCGGCTCGCTATTGATATTCTGCTGGTCATTCTGGTGATTTTCGTTCTCGGAACGGTACTTGGATTCCTTTATGGATTTCGCGAGGAGTATAATTTAGGAACTGCCGGGCTATGGACTATCTGGAGACCGGTTCCCGAATTAATAATGCTAAACCCACTCTGGGGAAACGGAGCTGGGAGTTTTCGTATCCTGTACAATGCGTACCGCCCACCGGATTATCTCCTTTACAATATAAAGAACATTACCCTGAGTGCTTTTAATTGTTATCTTAATGTGGCAGTGGAGTCTGGATTAATCGGGCTATTTTTGTTTTTAAGCCTCTGTTTTCTTACATTTTTCTTTCTCTGGAAGAATGCAAAAAAGGTCAGCGAGATAAACCATAAGATTGCATTAGTAGCACTTTTAACCACGCTATTAACACTGATGCTCGCAATGCTTATTATGCCAGTAGTCAGAAGACCTATACTGCACGTGCTTATGTGGTCATTTTGGGGATTGTTTTTTGCGGTAATTAAACTTACCAGCAGGACCTGTTTTAAATCACCTTCACCTCTCACGTTCAATTTGGCGAGCGGAGTAATATGTATGGTTCTTATCTCCATATCAATCGGGTTATGTCTCAACGTCTTACCTTATAGTGTAAAATCGTTTATTGGGGCATACTGGCACAACAGGATGCTTATATATGCCAGCAGAAATCAACACAACCGCGCAACTGAAGTGGGCAGAAAGGCTCTGCGGTTTGACCCGTTTTCGGCGACTACATACTATAAATTGGGACACTATTTATCTTCAGGTGATAAGATAAAGAAATCTCTCAAAGTGTATAAAGACCTGGAACGACTCTGGCCTCATTATGCTGAACTGGATTATAACTTCGCAACTCTATATTATCGGCTTTATCTCCACGCTAAAGCAGAAGATAAACGTAAAGAGGCTGAGGAGTATCTGGCTCAGGCAGTTAAATATATTCATCAGGCACGTCAACTCGGAAAAAGACCCACAATCCTATTAACTTATGCAGAAATTCTTACCGCTGAAGGCAAGGGGGATAAGGCAAAAGCAAAAATACTCCAGCTTCTGGCGGATTCACAATTTTGGTCTCAATATGAAGCAGTCTGGGGCGAAAAACAGACAAAGAAACTTCGTCAACAACTCCTGGACTGGCTGAACCCAACTGAATCTCCTGACGATTAGCAGGGTTTATGGCACTTATTTATGAGACAACACCTTTCAAAAGGAGTGAAATAGTAGATTTTTGTATTACCTTAACTTTTTACCATGTGGGCCCTAAAGTTCTCAGAAAAATTTTTAGTAATACAAATGCCAGGGGGTAGTGGCGGCCGTGGCGGGGGAGACGTCGCAGCGGTAGGCAAACTCTGAGTCCAGGAGCCAGAGCACCCCGGGTCGTTCGTAGCACAGGTCAAGTGGCTCTGTGGTCACATCCGCAATTGAAACTGAGCGAATTAGACTGCCGTCCTTTGCCTGCGCCCAGTAATTGTAATTTTCCTCTTCAAGTACAACGCACTCCGCGGAAAATTATCACAGAACCACAACCACCTCCACTGAATAAACCCAAAATGACTTTTTTATTGACCAAACTTTAAAAAGAGTTCAATTGTATAAACAAATAAGAAAGTATTGTATTAACTTCGTTTCCACCAGAATCTAAATTTGGTTCGTAATAAATAAATAAGATAAGCAAGATAAGGAATTATTCGTGGGGGAGAGTCTTCCGTTTTTTGGATTAAGCTTAGACCTGCTTCTCCTTTTTTTAGCAATTCAATGTATTTATATGTATATTTTTCGTTTACCTTTGATTCAAGGCAGTCAAGAATAAAACGAGGTCCTTCCCACCCCGATTCAAGATTTGTATCGTGCAGTAGAATTAAGCCTCCCTTTTTGACGATCTTCCAGAAGCACAGAAAGTCGGCAGCACAGGGCTCTATACGATGGTCTCCGTCTATAAATAATATATCAACTGAAAGTTGCATTTGTCTACAGATTTTGAGCCCATTTGGAACCGAGGGAGCATCTATCAAACTAACAAAATCCAACAGCTCTGCTCCTTTAAGTAAACCTCTAGGTTCTTCTGGTGAAGAATGTTCATATATATCTATTGTATAGAGATGTCCCTTATTATTTTCCTTCAGGGCCCTTGCCATCCAGAGGGAAGAAACACCTTTATACGTGCCAATTTCAACTACAACATCTGGCTTTGTAAGTCTGATTAATGAATGTAAAAAATATCCTGTTTCTGGAGGAACAGATGCCAGATATATATCACTTCGCTGATACAATTGATGTATCAGGTCAAGGAAATCTAAAATATCTTTCTTTGCATCAGTGTACATTAAAACCTCTCAGTTGTTAACTGGATAAATTTTAATGGCTAAATCTTTATAAAAGCTGGGTAACGAGATATTCGTGAGTTCGTTCGTAATTAAACAGTGGATGATTTCTCCTGTAGAAGTGTTCCAAAATTCTAATTTAAATTTAATATCTGCCATGTTGCTTATAGTAAT
>JAGHBZ010000462.1 GCA_021160705.1 Candidatus Sumerlaeota bacterium | reverse complement strand
GTTACGGCGTTATAGACTGCTATAGTTCCATCAATATCAGTGAGAATTATTTCCGGACGGTTATCATAGTTAAGGTCTGCGAGGAGTGGTTCGTTGAGAATATCTAATCCGGGTTCTTTTGCCCAGGATATGTGTAACTCAACATCTCCAATTGCCGGCGCAATACAAAACAAAAATAACAGGACAAAGAGTATCCTATAGTGGTGCTTTAGTTTTGTACGCACGTTTACTCCAAAACCGTATTACTATTGATTTAAATAAGTATCTATTGATTATTTTATACCTAACTTTAAGAGATTTCAACTAAACTAAGAGTAGTTCAAATACAAACAATGCCCATAAACTACAAGAGATTTCTGGCATTTACAATAAAGTTTATCCTGGCTTATTCCGGGCACTTTAGTTTGAGGTACTGGAATCCGTCATCTGTAAAGATGAATCATCTTTGAAGAGCAATTTAATTTTTTTCTCAGAATTCGTGTCCAGAGAGTTCTCGTAGAAAATGTCATCAGTGCATATTGAAGTGAATATGTTTCCATACCAACTATTTTTTTGATTACACAAGTTAATAAAGCAAAAATCAAGCGGTAAAGAAACTCACTCAAAATATTACTGCAGAAGTCGGAGAGGTGAACCTAAGTTCAGGGGTAGGAGTGGCTATTTTGAGTTGCCTGCCCTCAGAAGGCGCTCTTTCAGGAGTCTCTGCAGGAGTGAGAGTAGGTGTAGGAGTCGCCATTCTGGAAGTTAGTGTTTTGGTAGTTGAGTCGGCATCCCCGGGGTGCTGAGCGAGAGCAAGTGTGATAGTAGGTGTTGTCAGGACAGCTGCTTCTTCTTCTGCCAGTTTAGTTTGTTCCTCCTTAAGCAAGTGCCTGAGTGATTGGGCTTTAATTTCTCGGATGAATTCATTTATTTGATTAGCAAATCCCGGCTGAGGGAATCTCTTTGCCAGCGCTTGAGCTTTACTTATTACCTCCTCATAGTAGCCCTTTTCTGCTTTTTCTTTCAATTCTACGAGAGTGGTTCTGATAAAATGACTCTGGACTCTCTTAAGAGTCTGCGCCATTTGCTTTGCAGTCCTGTCGTCAGAGAAAGCTGTAAGAAATTTCTCAATCTCTGCTTTTACACGTTCATATCCAACTTCATTACTATAATAACCATTGATGTAATTGTTTATTTGCTGTATCAAGACCGCTCTGATGTCTGCGACTATACTTGTAAACATAGAGTTGAGTTCAGGAGGGGGTTTTCTGCGCAAACTCTCCCGCGCCTCTGTGAGTGCAACGTAGTATCGCCCCTGTCGTTCTGCTTCTCGCACTGCCCTGAGTTGTTGGTGGAAATACGTATTGATGCTGTCCTTGAGAACATCAGCGGAACATAGTACTATATCATCCTTTGCTATTTTTTCGAGCCTGGCAATGCCCTGAAGTGCGGAGTAATAGTCTTTATTGATATAATAGTTCCAGGTTTCCCGCAGGAGAGTTTCTTCGGATTTGGGCAATACAGAATAAAAAATAAGTGCGAGATTGAAACACAGTGAAACCGCGAGGATGACTGCAAGATAAAGTAGGCTATTTAATCGTGGTCTGGTGTGCTTAGCTTCTTCAGAACGCTGAAGATACTCATACGCCTTATACAGCATTGGGTTTAATTTAAGTGCTTCTTTCCACTGCTCGTTAGCCTTCTCGAGGTTACCCATTCGTGCATAGACAGTGCCTAACACGACGTGAGCATTAACATTATGGCGGTCGAGGTCAAGGGCGTGTTGTAATTCAGTTATCGCCTCCTGGTATCTTCCACGCTCAGCATGCTCCAGTGCTATAATATAATGATGCTTCGCCTTGTTCACAATTAGGCGAAGCATACTTAAATCTCGATTGCAGTGATAACAAACGTCCTGGTCGTCACGATTTTCCGTATTACAATATGGACAAATCATTCTGTTCTTTCCTCAGAGACAATCCGACAACCTCAGGTAGGTGCAAAAGACAGGGTCACCTTTTCTATTGTTAAGATAGAGAAATCGCATCGGTGTTTAACGAGCTGCCATTTCAACTTCTGTAAGTAGACGCAGGACTTCATCCATAAGCGGTTCAATGGTCTCCTCATTGCCACTTTTGACTGCGTTGCGGAGTTCTTCACTCTTGGTGCGAAGTTCACCAGCCATAGGATGACTCCCACTGGTGGCTAATGCCTTCTCTACACGGCTGAGAATATCCTGCGTTTCTTCTTCACGCCGTTCACGGATTTTTGCCCTTAGCATCTTGGTCACTCGTTCTCTGGCTTCTTTAATCATCCGCGCTTTTTCCGCTTCGCTTAATTTAGAGCCTGTAGCTGCGATAGTGATTTTTTTCTCAACTCCGGTAGCCAGGTCCTCTGCACGGGCTTCTAAGATTCTGTCGGCATTTAACTTGAAGGTGACCTCAATACGTGGAACGCCACGGGGTGCCGGAGTGATTCCTTCTATACGCAATAAATCCAGAAATGTATTTTCCGAGGCAATGGGTTCATCCCCTTCGTATACCGGGAAAGAGACTGCCTCCTGAAAGTCGCGTGTCGTGGTAAAAATATCCTTTGCCTCAGTAGGATATGTAGAGTTTCGCTCAATTATGATTCCATATTGGTCATTAATCAGACCCACACCCAAAGAGAAAGGAGTCATATGAATGATGACGGGTTTCTCCCGTCCATACCGAGTAGCCAGAGTCTCCTCTATTTCACCTTCAATTGGGGAAAGAATCAATGTCTGGACTGCTGCTCCGAGTGCAACGACCTCTTCCGGGGAGATGTCACGGTGAGGTGTCTTCTTCAGAGTGTCCTTGACCAGGCGTTGTACCGCAGGAATTCTCGTTGAGCCACCTACAAGTAGAACAGTGTTAATTTTAGCGGGTTCAAGCCGTGCATCCTCAATTGCCTGAAGCATTGGCGGTATAGTCTGTTGTATCAAATCATCAACTAATGACTCAAACTGAGAGCGAGTAAGCACCTCATCCAGGGTAATAGGTCCTTTATCCGTCATAGTGATTGCTTCAATCAAGATGTGTGTCTCTTTCAATTCAGAGAGTTCGATTTTAGCCTCTTCTGCTGCCTCTTTCAGGCGAGCCATAGCGATGGGGTCATCAGAGAGGTCGATATTATGTTTTTTCTTGAACTGGTCAAGAAGATAATTAACAATACGCCGGTCAAAATCATCGCCCCCTAAATGGGTATTGCCCTGAATCGCCAGTACCTGAAATACCCCGGAGATGACCTCAATAATTGAGACGTCGTAAGTGCCGCCACCAAGGTCGTAGACCAGGATAATCTGGTCTTGTTCTTTGTCCAGTCCATAAGCCAGTGCGGCGGCGGTCGGCTCATCAATAATTCTTCTGACCTTAAGTCCAGCGATTTCGCCCGCATCTTTGGTAGCCTGACGCTGTGCGTCGTTAAAATACGCTGGCACAGTTATTACAGCCTGAGTTATTTCCTCTCCAAAATATTCTTCAGCATCGTGTTTTAATTTCTGCAATATGGTTGCTGAAATCTCCTGTGGGGTATATTCTTTGCCGTCAATTTTGACCCTATAATTGGTCCCCATATGACGTTTAATGGAGAAGACGGTGCGACCCACGTTCATTATAGCGGCGCGTTTGGCTTTTTTGCCCACAAGTATTTCACCGCTCTTAGTAAAGCTGACAACAGATGGAGTCAATCGTTCCCCAAGACTATTGGGGACAATAATGGGTCCGCTCCTCTCCATTACTGCCATTACAGAGTTAGTTGTTCCAAGGTCAATTCCTAATATTCGTGCCATAGTCCTACTCGCTCCCTTCTTTATAGGATACAACGACCTTTGCGTCTCTTATTACTTTACCTCTAAAAATATATCCTTTTTGCCTTTCGGCTATTACAGTATTATCTGGTGATTCCTTAGATGGTATATATTCTACTACCTCATGATAATTCAAGTCAACGGGTTTTCCCACAGACTCCACTGCGGTGAGTCCATGCTTTTCTAAAATATTAGTTATTCTAAAATATAGACTTTCAATGGTCTTTAGCCAGTTATTAACTTCAGGCGATGGTGGATGCATACGGGCAATTTTTAGCACGTGCTCAAGCCCATCCAGAAAAGGTAAGAGACTTTTTACCAGTCGTTCCAATTCTTCGTTGGTTGCTGCATCCCGACGATATTTGAGTTTCATTGCGAGCTGGAGAAACGACTCTTTTTCAGCCATCAATTCACTTACAATGCTCACAATATCTTTATTATTGTCCAGGGTTTCGGATTGCAGTTCTTCTTTTGTCTCCCCTGACTCGTGCGGTAGAGGAAACTTCCGTGCTAACAATTTTGTAGACACTTTATTCATCAAACTATTTAAATTGTGGAGCATTTATTCTTCTGAGTCAATTTAAATTAGCGTTTTAGTTTTAATTCTGACAATGCTTTCTTAGCCAGTTTGTTTCTTGGGTCAATCTTCAAGACCGTATTAAACTCATTGTAAGCAGAAGGAATATCCCCACGCAAGAGATAAGTAGACCCAATTTCAAAATGTACCTCAGGACTTCTTGGTAGATATTTCAAAAGTGCTTTAAAGTGTACCAATGCCGGGGTGTATAGCCCGTTTTCTCGTAATCGTTTTCCCAGGCTTAGATGAGCCCGAATCAGATTATCTCTGGTAGCGGCATTCTTGGGGTCGATTTGAAGACTTTTTTTCCAGGCATTAAATGCGGCATCCACCTGTCCAGCATTTAATAATGCCCAACCCAACATATTTAATACATCCACATTTTTCGGATTGAGTTGCAGAAGTTTATTTAGTTCCTCTATTGCCATATCCCATTTCTGTTCGTCCAGCAATGTAGCAGCAATCTGATAATGAGCATCAAAGTCATCGGGTTGAATCTTTAGAATCTCGCGATATTGTTGGAGTGCAGATTCTTTGTCTCGCTTATCAGTGGCTGCCATACTTCCATAATGTTTATGTACCTCAATAATTAAAGTCTTGAGATACTCATCATCGGGTTTTTTATCCAGCTCCTGTCGCCATCTTTTAACGACTTCCATCCAGTAGGTACGAGCTTTTTCACGATTTCCAGCGAGTTCATACGCCAGAGCAATATTTTGCAGGAGTGCTGTATTATCGGGATTCATCTGCAACGCCTGTTCCCACAACTCCAGCGCTTCTTCGTAAAGACCGTGAATGGCATAGGAATAGCCTAAATAGATATAAGCATAAATTAAATTATGCCGTGCAAAATGGTGGGTGGTTTCAATGTTTAATATCTGTTGCCAATCACTGATAGCTTCAGACCACAATTTCCGTTTTACCTTTTTGTAACTTCTCTGCATATATAGACGAATCAACGACTTTTTAACCTCATCATCATCGGGTGACTCACGGAGTTTCATTTCCAGTTGTTTTATTTTTCCCTGGAGCTCAGTATCAGATATATCGACCCGCTCCTCCTTATTAAACATAAATTCGCCTTCAACTGGATTAAAGGTATAGAGGTCTTCCTGTGCGCGTTTTTTCGGGTCGCGGAGTCGTTCGTAAGCATCCTTTATTATCATAAATTGCTCAACGTGGTTTTCCGGGTCATACTTTTTTACCAGCGCAACATAGGCTCGTTTTATCTCTTCATCGCTGGCTCCTTTACGGACATTTAAAATTGAATACGAATTTTTATCTCTTCCCATAACAGTGCTACTCACTCCTTGCCAAAAAAACGACTCATTAAAATCTCTTTAGATTTATGGAAGTAATTAACTTAATACCTTATCTTGCTTTAGTCTTATATTTCAAGGATAAAAACATAAACTCTTAAGATTGTGGTACAGGAATCTGATAAAGAGGCTCTGGTTATATCACTTAGGATAACTTATATTTCACCATTTTATTGTGAAGACTTTTTCTACTGATACCCAGGAGTTCCGCAGCTTTTTGGCGTCGGAAATTAGCCTTTTCCAATGCCTCCTTGATTAACAGCTTCTCCAGTTGTTCAGCGACTCTCTGGAGTTTATCTGGGAGCGGCTCGGTAAAATCATTAAACAATTTAGGGTCAAGATTACCTGACCATACTGGAGGTGTCATAAACTGAGAAGGTAAACACTCAGCCGTGATAAAATCACCTTGAGCGACAATCATTGCTCTTTGAACAACATTTTCTAATTCTCTTACATTTCCAGGCCAGGGGTAATTCATAAGTAATTCCATTACATCACGTGTGACACCTTTTATAGTTTTACTCAAACGTTGGTTATAGCGTCTTATAAAATGCTCAACCAACAAAGGAATATCATTTTTTCGCACTCGCAAGGGGGGTAAATAAATTGGCACCACATTGATGCGAAAATAAAGGTCTTCGCGGAACTTTCCTTCCTTGACAGCGTTACGTAAATCCTTATTAGTTGCAGCAATGATACGGACATCTACCTTGATAGATTCAGTTGAACCGAGTCGTTCAAACTCGCGCTGTTCAAGTATTCTAAGCACCTTTGCTTGCAGCGGGAGCGACATATCGCCAATCTCATCAAGGAAAATGGTACCATGCTGAGCTGCCTCAAATTTCCCCTGTTTTTTAGTGTATGCACCTGTAAATGCGCCTCGCTCATAGCCAAATAGCTCTGACTCTAACAGGGTCTCCGGGATTGCGGCACAATTGACCCTTATAAAAGGTTTATCAGCCCGTGGGCTTTCCCGATGAATTGCGGATGCTACTAAATCTTTTCCTGTTCCCGATTCCCCATAAATCAATACGGTTGCATCAGATGCACTGACTTTCCGAATGAGCGAAAAAACCTCGCGCATCTCCGTTGAGTTTCCAATCATCTCACCGAACTGGGTTTCCTGCTTCTGGAGTTGTTCTTCAAGCAACCGCACTTTTTGTTCAAGACGGCGTTTCTCCAATACTCGCCGGATGACAATACGAAGTTCATCATTATCAAAGGGTTTAGCAAAATAATCGTAAGCACCCTCCTGGATGGCACGCATAGCAGCCTTTTGAGAGCCATAGGCAGTGATAACAACCGTAATTAAATCAGGACATATACTCCGAGCCTCGCGTAAGAACGCAAACCCATCTTTGTTTGGCATAACCAGGTCAACTACCGCAAGGTCATAGTATGTCTGTTCAACTTTTTTTACACCTTCTTCACCGTCGCTGGCTTCATCCACATAAAAGCCTTCGTCCTCCAGCACTTCCCGAATAACAAATCGTATCCCCGGGTCGTCGTCAACTATAAGAATCTTAGGGCGACTCACGTCATTTCCCTCCTTCATACTGCGTCAAAATTATTTTAAACCACCCGTAAATATTCGGTATTAATCCTGTTCAGCTGCTATAATTTTATCAAGAGGAAATTCTATTATAAACACCGTCTCCTGCTCATTACTTTCAACCCTGATAGAGCCACAGTTGTAAGTAATTATCTGATAAGTGATACTCAGTCCCAACCCTTTTCCATCTGTCTTGGTGGTAAAAAACGGCTGAAATATGCGTTCTTTATCCGCCTCTGCCACATAAGAACCGGTGTTGGAAATCCAGATTCGTATGAGAGAATCTTTCCCGTGGTCTTTGTGAATCAAACGAGTTTTGAGACGAATGTTCCCATTGGCAGGGGTAGCATCCAGAGCGTTCTCCAGAATATTGTAAAAGGCTCGAACCATAGACTTTGGGGGGAGAAGAACAAACGGCAACATTGAATAATCCTCGACGATGTTAACCGACCGAATCTTATGAGCAAGTTTACTATGCCGTGTTCTAATGAGTGCCTCAGCGAGTAACCGATTAATATCACAGCGCTCATAGGGTTCAGCTTTGGGTTCGGACATCTCCATTATCCCTGCTACGACGTTATCAATCTTTTTGATTTCTTCTTCCATAACACGGAGATACTCAGTGAGTTTTTGTTTGTCCTCAATTCTGCGCGACATTAGTTGAGCGAGTGATTTGATAGAGGCAAGGGGATTACGAATCTCATGAGCCAGACCCGTTGAGAGTGCACCAATTGCCGCCAGGACATCTGCGCGATGTAATGCTTCATAAAATGACTGAAGTGCTGAAATGTCTCGCGATGTGAGAACACAGCCCTCATCGTGTTTCATACTTTTCTTTTGCAAGACTGATAGGGTTGCAGAATATACCATTTTATTTCCTTCAGGAGTAGTCCATCGCACAATCTCAAAACTTGTGTTGTTCTTTAAAATATCAATGAGTAAATTTATTAGCGAGGAGTTTTCTTTTTTAGATATATCAGCGAGGAGTTTACCTTCTGCTTCTTCAGAGCTCACGTTCAGTAATCGTTCTGCAGACACATTTAGTCCTTTTATTCTTCTATTTTCGTCAAAAAGGATAAGGGCACCTGTCTCGGCTTCTAACATATAGCGGTCACGTTCCTCAAACAGAGTCTGCAAATAATCAATAAGTTGATTAAAGCTGGAGCCTAATTGGCGCATCTCATCACTAATGGCTATTTCAACCTTGGGAGGCAAACTACCAGTAGCAACCATTGAAGCGGATTGTGCCATTCTCTTAATGGGCTTAATAATAGAGAGGGTTATGACCACACCAACTAATAATGCCAGCACAGTAATTATCAGGGAGGAGATTAATATATACATAGAGGTAGATTCAAGCGCCTGTTGTACCCTTGGGTTTCCAGAAGTCTCAAGGAAAAACTGTGCAATTTGATAGTTGGTGATTCCTACTCCAATGGTAAATAATAAAAGTAATGCAGGAAGTACGATTGATAAGCGAACCAGGCGACCGGAGTGTTCTGTTTTTTTATCTCGTTTCATTAATCCTGGTCTGATTCGGCTTCCTCTGTATCTTGAGGTTTTAAATATTGCTCCTCTAATTGCCGTAAAGGGCTTTGTTCACGGCGCTTTTTATATCTACTCAAGAGCGCACGATAAGTCAAATACACTGCTGCGCCAATTGCCAGCGATAACCCCAAGAATATATAGCTCGCATACCAGAATTCAATCATTTTATCACCCTGATTCTTTTCTTTACGTATATTCGCAAGCAAAATTATCGGCTTTAGAGGGTATCATCCCGTGTCTTATCGTCACTATATACTGATTGTGAACATTTCTCACGCACAACTCTACACTATATGTATGATGAAATTGTATAAAAATCGTAGAAGAGAGTCAATTTTATAAAATGCATTACCCGGATATAGGTTATAGTAGGCTTGGAGAACCAGACGCCTTTACTAAAAATGAGGGTGTTCAATTAGCGACGGTCGTGGATGTAGTAAATGTAGGATAAAGCTCCATTGCATTGAACCAGCGAGTAAGAGTTTGAATTCGTTCCTCTTTATGGGTAGGCATCTGAAGTGGTCTTCCTCGAGCGTCAAGTATGATTCCCACCACACCACCCTGGAGTGTGCCTTGGAGTTCTTTGCCTTTACCTGCTCCGAGGTCAAACCATTTAGTGGGACGTGCTCTGAAGGCGACCCGTTCGCCAATGGGCGCAGGAATCTTCATAATGTCTCTATACTTGAGTGTGAGTTGTTTTCGTTCGCCACTGCTAAACTCCAGTTCAACCTCCATCGCCACCTGGTCAGGTTTATTGGTATTTCCCACAACTGCCAGCACAGAACCAAGATGAATTAAACAGTCACGTTCAAAGACCTGCATTGCGGCTTCAGGGTGTACCTCGGAAAGGACACCAAGCTGTGGCATCATAAAGATGCTATCCACAGCAAGATGTGTAGCACCACAGGGTTCAAACCCGTCTATAAGCATCATAGCAGCCTGATTACGCTGAGGTGCGTGCGAAAGCACACCGCCACTTCCAACGAGCAAATCAAGCGCCATCATATCCACAAGAGTCCTGCCACTGGCGGTTTGCGTGAACGCCTCCGCGACTGTGCGATGTTGTTGTACACCTTTAAGTTCAGTAGCGAACTGTTTATGTTGTTCAAACGCCAGTCGCAATGCCTCGCGTGCTATTGCGTGTTCAACAATCAACTCCTCCAGAAGTTGGGGGATGGTAGTTGGTCGAATCATCTTATTTTTAATCC
>JAGHBZ010000238.1 GCA_021160705.1 Candidatus Sumerlaeota bacterium | reverse complement strand
GCAATAAAGAGTATCTATAAATAACTCACTCCTGCTCACAGAGGCAGGAGCAGGTAGAGCATTGCGTAAAAGACCATATAATTCCAGGGGCAAAGAAGCCTTTTTATGACTCAGCGTAGTGAGGTAACGGCTCACCCCAGATTTCGGGGAGAATGTATTCCGGCTCCATCAACGGCTCATATCCAGCGGGCAAAGCGAATGGGAACGTAAATATGTCGTAAAATCCTGTACAGGTGCGAGCCCAGCCCCAGGCTATTCCTTCAATACCACCAGCAATAAACCCGGTAAATGGGTCGGTCTTTTTCCAGGTTTCAGCGATATTACGAGGAATCTCTATCCAACCAGTAAGCACATTGGTGACACCCCGCCCCAGTTTGTGGAACATTTTGCCGACCTCAGTCTGTTCTCGTTCAAGGTCACTTGCCCACGCCTGCACTGCTAATACACCAAGCAGAAGACATACACATACAAGCATAAGTAACCCTTTGCTTTTTGTCCTAATCATAATTCAGTATCCTCCTCCAAGAGTATATTTAAAAGGTTAAAAAGATTAAAAGCCGACCTTAATCCACCACGTCCATCATAGGAAATTCAGGCTCAATAATTGGTCGATACCCTTTAGGGATTTCAATAGGAAAAGTGATGACTTCCCATACGCCGGCGCAAGCACGTTTCCACATCTGACAGGAGCCTTTCACAGTTCCAAGGCAAAATCCAGTAAACGGGTCAAGGCTTTTTACCTGTTTATTTATCTCAAGCGGGATTTCCATCACAGAGAAAGGAATATTTAATAAACCTCTCAGGAGTTTGCGACTCATCTTGGCTTCTTTACTAACATCATAAAGTGGTCCGGTAGCATAACAGACCGAGCTCAGGAGTAGAGTAAAAATGACGACGCAAACTGCTATTGCAATTAATGTAGTACGGGGACGCATTAAATCACCTCCTAAGTCATCTTATCAATTTGTCACAAATTTATAAAAACGAATACTTTTATTTATCAAATACAACCACAATGTCAAGGTCACAATGAAAAATTTCATAAATTTCTTGCACTCAAGATAGCAAGTGCTTTTTGTTTATCCTGATGAAGTTGACGAATAAGATGATGTTCTGAGGTAAATATTCGTTCTTTTCGCATACGTGCAATAAAGAGGACATTGAGGGTTTTCCCCTGGAGGTTACCCTGAAAATCTAATAAATGTACCTCCAGAGTTCGCTGATGTTTGCCGAAGGTTGGACAGGTGCCAATGTTCATCATCGCTTTATACCGACGCCTATTCAGTACTGCCACAACTGCGTAGACGCCGTCTGCGGGTGTAATCAAGTCTCTGTGAACCTTAAGATTTGCCGTGGGGTAACCCAGTCGAGAAGTAGCAATACCTTCGCCTTTTATCACACGTCCGGAAAGTTCAAACGGACGTCCGAGCAATTTTACGACCTGGTGCACTTTCCCGGCAAGCAACAACTGGCGAATCAGTGTACTGCTGACTACACATCCATTAACCATAACTGGTGGAACGACCACAGTCTCCATACCGAGTTTGCCCCCCACCTGTCTCAGGACATCTACATTGCCGACTCCCCCGTGTCCGAATTGAAAATCCTGACCACAATAAATCTTCGTTGCACGCAGTTTCTCGTACAAAATATTTTTGATAAACTCCTCTGGCTTCATCCGGGCATAATGGATGTCAAATCTAATCCTGACTACAATATCAACCCCCATCTGGCTGAATAATTGAATCTGCTTTTCAGGCGTGATTAGTCGTGGCGGACAATACGCTGGTGCAAGGACTGATAACGGATGATTCAAAAATGTGAGAACTGCACTGTACACGCCTGCGGTTTGGGCATCTTTTATCATACTGTTAATGAGTGCCTGATGCCCGATGTGAAGTCCATCAAAAACACCTATAGCCACGTATAAACCTTTATGTGTAGCAGGTCTCCGGGGTACTGTCCGATAAATTTTCATTTATTCGTTGTGGAGAACTCTTCGTGGGATGATTTTTTCATTTCCCGTTGTACAAAATCTCGCAGTTGCTCAAGCAGACGTTCTGCATATTCAAATTCCTTTATTGACAATCCTAAGTTATGAAACCCACCCTCGCGGAGTCGATGAATGACTTTTGTGACCTGGTCTATATAGTCAGTGAACAAATAAAATGTCATATTTAGTGGAGTGAGAGTGGTATCAGTATCGGTAGCGTGTCGCTTCACAAAAGTTTTTAGTTCTGCGAGCTGGAGCTGGAGAGAGTCTGACTCTTTGTCCAGTTCGGTCACCCAATAACGGCACACCTCTTTGTAAGACGCTGGATGACATTTGCTACAACGCTGGCTTATAGGGGTAATATCTTTTGGTGTGTCTGAAACAGAGTGGCAATCCTGACATCTAACTGTGTTATGCATTGAAGAAGGCATTGTAGTAAGGTCATCAAATATACTGATTCCCGCCAGAAACTGAGTTTCTCGCTTATGGCAGCTCTCGCAGGTACTGGAGAGTCCTTTGAATTTTCCTTTCTCCTGATGACACGCATTACACTCAAGCCCAGAATGTAATGAACCGAGTTCGAATTTTGCCAGTTTTTTGTGATTAAACTCAGCAGGCTGAATTTTCCAGCTCCGTGTATTATGACATCGCTCACATTTATTGCCCAATTCCTTGCGATGATAGATATCTGGATGACAATCCACACAATTTTTTCCCCTCACCTTCACAGCACCCTGTTTCGGATGACACCGAGAACAGGCGAGTGCTGTATGTTTACCGGTAAGAGCAAACCCGGTATGAATGCTATGATTAAACTTTTCTGAATCCACCACCTGCCAGCTCCATTGATTATGGCACTTTGCGCAGTCCTGTCCGAACTTGTCATTGTGGACATCCTGATGACAGGCAACGCACTGAGTAGGCGTATCCTTAAATTTCGCTGAATGGCATTGAGTACACTTCAGGTCTTTGTGCTTGCCAAGAAGAGAAAAGCTTGTCTGTGTATCATGATTAAATTGATAACGGGCATCAGACCATCGCCATTCATTATGGCAACGTGCACAGTCCGTACCCAATTGTTGCTGATGAGGGTCTTTGTGGCAACCTGCACAATCACGTGGCCGGGGTTTATATACCTTGTTGGGATGGCATTTCTCGCACTTAACTTCAATATGTGCACCCCTTAACTTAAATGAGGCATCACGATTATGATTAAACACAATGTGCCTGCCAGTCCAGCCCTGCTGGGTGTGGCATCGCAAACAATTCAAATCTACTTCCCCACCATGAGGGGTGGAATGACATTGATAACACTCCTGAGGTAGCCCCATATAGCGAAACCCAAGTGTCCCGGTTTCTCCGCTTTTCAGCAGATGACATGCCTCGCATTGGAGTGACCGATGTTTTCCTTCTAAAGGGAAAAGAGCAAGGTTATGATTAAACGTCAATCGGTCAAATTGAATAATACTAACGTCAATCCCTTTATGTTCTTTGTGACATTCAATACAGTTTCCTTTTAGAAACTTTCCATGATAGCCGACTTCTTTATCCCATCGTTCTTTAATCTCGGAATGACACTCCAGACATTTTGCCGTACCCGGGGAACTACCGGTAGGATGGCATTTAGTACAGTTTTCTATTCCTTCAAGCTCTTTGTGAGACTTACTCAGCAAACCCGGTTCGGTCACAGAACTCAAAGGCTCAGTCAGTTCAGGAGCAGAATAATAGGGCTCACTTCCTTCAGCAATCTCCTGTGCAACCGCACTGGGTAACACACTCCCAGAACAGAAAATCAGCAATGTGATTAATAATCGAGAAATACCACTTTTCATTAGTCAGTCCCTGGCGATTTAATATTAAATTTTCTGCTGAACATTATTATTTTCTTAGAGTTCTTCTCTCGCTGGTGGTAAATATTAATAGATAATGAATCTACTTTCTCTTTTCCAATATTAAAAGAATACTCAAATGATTTTTCAGAAAAAGGTTTAATCGGCTTCTGGCGATTAAATACAAATTCTTTTTTCAGACTTTTACTACTGCCTGAGAGCAAGAGTTCTGCTGACACAAGTACCCGGTTACTTCCATATTCCACAGCAGGGATACTATGAGGGAGATAATTCACGAGAGTAAAATGAATGGAGAGAGTCTCGGTACTCAAGGTAGACGAATCAAGGTTGAGCGCCATAGCACCAGGAAAATGAGCAAGGTCTTCAATCCTAAACGAGTGGTCAGCATACCCTTCATACCCTAACTTATAAGCCTTTTTAAATCCCTTTTTAGCTTTTAATTTTTCCTCAGCCAATCTCTCCATATGGCATTGCTGACAGGTGAGTTGCTGTGGCAACGCCTTAAATCTCTGCATCTCATTAAAAGGCTTCCTGTGGCATTGTCCGCATACATAAGAATCCGTTCTCAAGGCATCATCCACTTGCAGGGGATGGGAATGGTGTGCTTTTCGTGAAAACGCATCTGCCACAATCATACCATCGTGCCAATGACAGCTGGCACAATCTACTCCCCTACCCTGCCGTGACCCAGATGATGAGAGTGGGGTGCCTTCTGTCCAGATTGTCCGTGGCGAATGACAACTATCACAAACACCCAGATTAAGATTGTCAGTAAGAAACAAAAAACGTTCACTCTTTGTAGCCCGAGAGTGTGGCGATGAGTTCCACTGGTTGTATGTCTGCTTATGACACTTCTGACATTCAACGGATTCAGGTCGTTCAGAAAATTTGGCTCTGGATAAAAGGAACACACAACTGCTTATCATACCCATAAATACCACTAATATGGCAATCCAGAGTAGTCTATGGGAGCATTTTATTTTTTTCATAAGCGATGACAGAGGTAACTCCATTCGTTAAATTTTCTCCGCAGAAAACTTCGTTTGCTTAAATCAATACTATGCCCCAGATTTACGCAATGGGTACAACTACATCGGGAGGATTTTATCCAGTTGCGTTGCTCCTGAGCAGGTGCAGAGTTCCATAACTGAGAAAAATCATAATTAAACTCTCGCACATTTCCCACAGGCTCAAGTAATTCACATAACCGAACATCCCCGTTCGGCTCTAAGACTGCCAGAGAACGTCCCGCCTGACAGTACAGGGGCAACTTCTCGCCTTTCAACACAATTCGCTGGAGTCGATATACCTCTTTCAAATATGCCAGCCTTAACGAACGCTCTGCAGGAGAACATCTTTTACTAAATAATTCATAGTTGGTCTGCAGGGAGAGTTCAACTACATTGTCAAACTCCTGTACTGAAGGTAGGCAGAGCGACTTATCCCTTGGTGAACCGCGCACAAGTTCAAACATCATCCCATCAACATCCGTATGCTCATTGACATAATCAATAAGATGTGGAACATCACCCACAGTCTCAGCAGTTAAGACCGTTAGCGTATAAAGATGTAATCGTGGCTCAATGCCTCCGTTTTCAGCTGAGAGGGCATAGCGTTGCTCATTGACCGCCTCCAGCGTCTCAAATGCTTTTTCAAAACCCCCAGGCACACCTCTGATACTATTGTGGGTCTGCTCAAGCCCATCCAAAGATACACCAAAGGTAAGTAAAATATCAGGATATTCCACCAGTATGAACCGCACGAACTCCGCTGCCAACTCCGGCAACAATCCATTGGTGGGTAAATCTACAGTTACTATAAAATTGTTTTTGACAAACACAGAAACAACATCCTTGAGCTCGGGACGGAGAAGAGGTTCTCCACCTGAAAGCAAGAGATGCGGGAACACGGGCATATTGCTGGCGATTTTCTTAATTTCATCAAGTGAGAGCTCGGTCTTCTCAGGATTGTTAAGCTCCTGCCAGTAAAAGCACGTCCGACACCGTGCATTACATCTATACGTGACAAAGAATGTCAATACCTGTAACTTTTGAAGTAATGTCGCTGATTCTTTTGTATCGCTCTTCATCAGAGATTCACGTAGACCCTGGTTATCACTCAATCAAATAATACCATCCATAATAGCACGGGCGGCATAAAACGCAATCACGTAACTAAAATGCCCGAACCCGGTGATTTGCCCCACAGCCACTGGTGCTATGTAGGAGTAATGGCGAAACTCCTCGCGTTGGTAAAGATTGGAGAGGTGTACTTCAATAGTAGGAATCTTCACTGCGGTTAAGGCATCTCTTATAGCTACACTGGTATGGGTAAACGCCGCTGGATTAATGATGATACAATTGACCCGTCCATAAGCCTTATGAATTTTTTCAATGATTTCTGACTCGGAATTACTCTGAAAAAAGTCCAGCTCAATGTCCGAAGACTCAGCCATCCTGCGGAGCTCCTCTTCAATTTGTTCCAGCGTCTTCACGCCATATAACTCACGTTCCCTGATGCCCAATAAATCTAAATTTGGTCCGTTAATCACCAATAATCGTTTTTTCATAATAGTCTCCTGAAGTGAGATTTATTCTTTCATTTCTTTAAGGACCTCAATTACTAACGCTGGTGAAACATCGGAGACAATTTCTACAACCCCGATACGACGTGGCAAAACGTACCGAACCTTATGTCCCAGAACTTTTTTATCTTTTGTAATACGTTCAACTATATCTTCTGGCTCGGCGTGTTTAAACCGATACGGGAGTCCAGCCATACGGATTATCTGCCAGATACGTTCAACTTCTGCGTTGTCAATCATCTCCAGTCGAGCACCGATTCTTGCGGCGGCGACCATTCCAATTGCCACTGCCTCACCGTGTTTGTACACACAATAGCGAGTCAAAGATTCAATAGCATGCCCTACAGTATGGCCATAATTCAAAATAGCACGTATGTCAGCTTCACGCTCATCCTGCTGGACAATATCCGCTTTTATGCGACAGGAGGTTGCGACCACTTTTTGCAATGCTTTTTTGTCAAGCGCAAGGACGTCGTGAGTCCTGTCCTCAAGGTACTCAAAAAAATCTGCGTCTCTAATGATACCATACTTAATCACTTCAGCATACCCACACCGAAGCTCTTCCTCTGGTAATGTTTTTAAGAATTCCAGGTTGATAAAAACCAGTCGAGGTTGATAAAAAGCGCCAATAAGATTTTTCCCGAGTGGATGATTAATAGCGACTTTGCCTCCGACACTGGCATCCACCATAGCCAGAAGTGTAGTAGGAACCTGAATAAAGTTAATTCCCCGCATATAGGTGGCAGCAGCAAACCCGGCAATGTCGCCGATGACTCCACCGCCGAGCGCTATTATCGTACTCTGGCGTGGAAAATTGTTCTCAATCAGGAAATCATAAATCTTCCGCAAACTCGTTATATCCTTATACCTCTCGCCATCCGGGAGTATAAGGAGTTCTGGGGTGTATCCCCCGGTATTGAGAACATCCAGTAATTGTTCAGCGTATAACTCGCCAACTGTGGTGTTAGTAACGACCAGCACACGCTCAAAGGAAATCACATTCCGCATAAGCTCTGGCAGCCTCTCCAGATGCGAATAATCTATATACACCGTATAACTGCGTTCTCCTAATTTTAGAGTAATCTCCTCCATCACCGGGTTCTCTCGTTTGTTCAAAGTTATGTGTATGTATTTTTTTATTTTTCTACCCTGATTAGCAAGGAGAATTTAATGTAGATTCAGGATAAACTCTACGAGTCGTATTTAAGAAATTGTGTATTGACTTTATGAAGCCAAAATTTGTATATTATTTATTCTGTAGTTTAGCACTTTTTTGAGGTGATAGATTTTAAATCATAAGATTTTGGCTAATCCTTGAAAGATTCGCTCTTTGAAAAACGGAATTTTTTGCATCTTCTCTTG
>JAGHBZ010000181.1 GCA_021160705.1 Candidatus Sumerlaeota bacterium | reverse complement strand
GTACCTGATATTTTTTACTTATATTATATTTGTGCGCTTAGTTCATAAAATAATATACCTTCTAAGAGACTTGATTTGCTTAAATAATTTCCTTGTTTTCTAAGCAACATTGCTCAGAATGAATTTTAAATTCCCTATTACCCGGCTCTACACATTTTCCACAGAAACGGTTTGTCCAGTGCTATAGGACTCTATTGCCGCATCTATAACCTGCTGTACTTTATATCCATCATAAAAGTTCGGTTCTATTGAGATGTCATTTACAATTGCATCTATGAACAAACGTGGTCCAACTGAATGTTTTAAAAACACCTCAAATGGGACTTCTGGATTAATTTCTTTGAAGTATTCATCTGGTATTTTAAGTCTTTTTGCTTCTTTTTCTCCAATCTGGATACCTCTGAGTTCTGCTGTTGGTGGTTGCGATGTGGCATTACTACTGAGTTCTATGCTACCCTCGCTACCATAGAGTTCAATGCATATTCCAGTCCTGCTAAGCCCTTTCGCAACGAGATTTACTGCACCGAGATGAATACTACCGTGCGAGCCATTTTCAAATTCAAGGAGTAACAATGCGGAATCTGGTGCCCCTATTATTTTGTTTCCTTCTTTCCCCGGACGCTCTATAAAAGTTGATAAACTTGCACTAATTCGCTTGATGTCACCGATTAGCAAGCGTGCAAGGTCAATAATGTGTGAACCAACTACACTCAATACCCCCTGTGAGCGCTCAGGGTCATAATACCAACAATAATCTCCAGACGAAGGTGCGGGGGTAAGATGATGAAAATGTCCCTGATAAATCTCTCCCACATACCCTCCATCTATCAAGTGCTTCAGATATTGAAAATGAGGAAACCAGCGATTTGTAAACATAATCATATGTTTAACGCCTCTGGATTCTGCTTTCTCCAGCATTATACGAGCGTCTTTAGCTGATAATGCCATTGCTTTCTCACAGATGACGTGTAAACCCTTCTCAAGTGACTTCATAGTCATAGGAAAGTGCAGGTCATCAGGCGTAGCGATTACTACTGCGTCAAGCATAGCTGAGTTGAGCATTTTTGTATAATCAGTAAACACATGAGGGATGTTATGCTTGTGTGCTAATGCCTCTGCTTTTGCCTGGTTTCTCCCGCAAATGGCAACAATAACGGCGTCCGAATGACTCTTCAAACTGGGGATGTAAAATCCTTCTGTCCACCAACTGGTTCCAATTAATCCGACCTGTACTTTATCTAACATATTCAATCCATCCTGTTATTAAGGAATTAGTCCTTAATTGCATTCTGTTTGTTCAAGTCCAGTATCCAGTGTCTCATAAACTCTGTTTTCTTCTGGAGCTACTTACGTCATCCTTTTTGTGAGATGAATATCCCTTAGAAAAGGTAATATTTATTCTTCAATTATAATTTTGTTATTTCTTCCGGAGCCATTGAATTTTATCCAGACAGTTGAGGGTGTTTCAAAATACCAGCCAAACTCTGCTCTCTTAATCTCCCCTATGGAATCAAATCGTGGAAGGTTCTGCTCGTTGAAAATTACCTGTATTGGGCATACGGTATGGTTGAGCTTTACAAAATAATGTTTCTTTGAATTACTTACCTCTACGACTTTTCTTCTCCCTCTGCACTCTGCTTTGCATTCCACCATCTCCTCCTCATCGTAGATAGTAAACCTGGCACTGTCACACAGCCAAATATCTAGCGTCAGCGGGTCAAATGGCTTCTGACCTATATAATCTATGTCCGGTCCAATTGGAACTATGGAATTACATCTAATATAAAGCGGTAATTCCTCCAGTGGTGGCTGGATGTAAAGCGTCTTTGCTCCTTGGTACTCTTCTCCTGTCCAGTAATTGAACCATATCCCTTTCGGCAGATAGACGGTCCGTTTATTCTCTGGCGTGTACACTGGTGCTACTAGAAACGCATCCCCAAACATATACTGGTCATCTCTGTCGTAAGTGTTTGGGTCGTCCTGAAACTCCAGCACCATTGCTCGTATCATTGGTAACCCGGTCTGAGTGGATTTATATGCACTGGAAAAGATGTATGGGAGTAATCGGTATCTTAACCTGGCATATCGTCGGAAAATATTAAGTGCTTTCTCGCCAAAGTTCCAAGGCACTCTTTCTGGTCCAATGCCATGAAGCCTTGTATGTGAGAGAAACATCGCAAACTGAGCCCAGCGAATCCAGAGTTCAGGGGTGAGTTCACTCGTCAGTGGAACATAACCCCCGGTGTCACAACTCCAGAAGGCTACTCCTGACAGCCCGATGCTAAGTCCTCCACGAATGGTTGCCAGCATATCCTCCCAGGTACAGCTTGAGTCGCCTGACCAGCAAATAGGATAGCGCTGGAGACCTGCTGTACCTGAACGTGCATTTACCAGACCTCTATGTCCTGTACCTTCTGCTACTGCCTCGTATGAAGCCTTCTGATAGAGCAGTGGATAAACGTTATGCATCTCTTTGCCCACTCGCCCGCTGTAATAGTATGCATCCGAAGGTACATCTTCACCAAAATCCGACATATCTATACCGAAACAACCGGCTTTCATCAGCTCAATAATCTTACTCTTCCACCACTTGAAAGCCTCAGGATTTGTAAAGTCGGGCATCAGGCAGGACGTGTAGACAATCCGATTATGTCGCTCTCGCCAGGCGTGGTCACGCTCCAGCATCGCCATAGAATACTCTGTCTCCCTTATCTCTCCATTATTCTTCACCCCAAGGGGAATCTCATAAGCCGACCCATCCTCCCTCTTTAAGCAATATCCGTGTTCTCTGGCTTCCTTTTCTAATTCCGTACCTATGTTTAACAAGGGTGCTACATATAAACCAATTTTAATACTTTCTTTGCTGAGTGCACTTGATAACGCTTTTGTCCTTTTAACGAGTTCTTTCATTGTCAACTCAGGTCTACCCGGAAAACTCGTCAAATTTACTATACAGGAAAACTGGTCAATGGGAATATCAAGTTCTCTGAACTTCCGGGCAAGTCCTACATAATAGTCAATATCATCACTCCAGCTAAACGGTGTATACCATAACCCAAAAGACTCAAGCGGAGGAAGTGATGGGTAACCTGTAATCTCTGCATAATGTGCCAGCACATCCTTGAGCTCGGGTCCGTAGATGAGGAATAAATCAAGTCTTGGCTCTTCTATCATAATGGTATATGACATCAGCGACCGACTCCCCATCTCATACGTTATCCGATGAGTAGAATTGATGAACACCCCGTAGCCTCGTGTACTTACAAAAAAAGGGATGTTCTTGTAGGACTCTTCGGTTCCTACACCAAACGGATTGGTGTTCCATCCACAAATCCTTTGTCCTAATTTATTCAGCCTGGTGAACTTTTCACCAAAACCATAAAAACACTCTCCGGGAGAAATATAAAACGTCTCATTCGCCCGGAGAAACCTGCCGTTCTCTGTGGTGAATCCTACTGGCAAACTCCGATAGTTATTATGTACATCCAGGTCAGCGATGTGCTCCTTTAGGATTACTTTAGAGTTTTTATCATAAATGCTGTATTGCCAGGGTTCTTTCTGGACTTCAAAGCGGAGTACCTCGGTCTTAACCATCACTTTATCCGGTGTTTCTGAGACATCAAAGGCAGATATATCCCAGTCTCTCTTAATCTCCAGCAGACTCGCCACATCTCGCTTCTCTACCTCAGGATACATCTTAATTCGGAGAATGCAAGGAGTACAAACTTTTAATTCCACATTAATATTCTTGCCACGGCTGGTTATACAGGAAAAGATAATTCCACTGTTCACCTTCTGACTGCTGGACATTCTTTGTATGAATTCATGTTCTTCCAACGTATCTTCCTCAAATCTGCCCAACAGATAGATTACCTTTTAAGCATTCTCAGAATGTATTGTTCACTCGGTTGGTTAGACCGAGCACTGATGTTCTTCTCCAGGATACTTTCAGCTGGTAAAAGATAACTACACCTGGTATCGACTATCTCTAATTATAATTTCCGTATCGCCTGGTGAGTTCAGATATGCGTTTAATACGTTCAGGGGGAACAGCGGGAGCCACAGAGCACGCTGTACTGATAATATAACCACCGCCCGGCATACCCACTTCAAGGCAATGCATAATCGCACGGTCAACGTCCTCATCGCTCCCATAAAGTAGCGTATGAACCGAATCGAGATTGCCCTTAAGAAAGATTTTATCACCCACTCGTTCTTTGGCTTCGCCAAGCTCAACATCCCCAAGCGGCGCGGGGTCTAAACATTCTATCCCATCTACACCTGAGGAGGCGATTAACTCCAGTCTATCCGAGAGAAAACCGCACGTATGTACATACGCAAACGCAGGTTCCTCTCTCAGTGCATCTGCCAGTCGTTTTAACTGGGGCAATACCAGCTCCTTGTAAGTCTCCAGCGATATGAAAGATGACCCTGCATAAGGGGAGGAGATATGAATGCTCTCTACTTTTCCGAATTGAATCTGTGCTTTTGCCCAGGCAATAGATTGCTCTTCAAAAAACGAAATTAGGGCTTTAAAACGCGGAGGGTCCATCACCATTGCCATCATTGCTTCTTCCATAGTTGGAAACCACTGTACTGCTCGTGAAAAGGCGTCAGGTGTCCACCCGCCAATGTGATAATCTGTTCCTATAATCTCGCGAGCAAGCTGACTGCTATAAAAATCCGCAGCGGTGTACTCCGGAATGTTCTGTTCCCACTTCTCCGGGTCAGCCTTTGAGAAGTCGTGACTCGAATCTCCCTGCGGAATAGAGTGTATCCATTCTTCTAAAAATTTATCTACCCGGGTGCCTTCACGCATTCCTGGGAGATACAACAATACGCCATCAAATCCATACCTCAGGGTCATCTCGCATTCAGCTCTCACGTACTCTTCAATTGTTTGAGGATACTTACCCTCAGGAAACGCATTTCTTATAATATGCTCAAGACTGAGCTGACACCAGACAGGAACTCTATCCGGCTGCTCAAGTCTCATAGCGGTATTTATCCGCTCTCGTCCGGTCATCATCGGAAATCACCTCTACCCAATCCCTGAGCGGAATATTTTTATATTGTAATTGTAAAGTCCTGATTCAGTTTCCATCTACCAGATTTGAGACTTTCTCACCAAACCACTTCTGTAGGTTCCCTTTATCATATTGATGGCGTTGATTACTATTATAAACATCTTAACAAAAGCCAAAACACTCACTTCTGTCATTGCATTTTAATTTATTTCCCCATCCAACCGCACAATCTTTTTGGGATGAATAGAGAAATTTTAGCCTTAAATTTTGCCGTTATCTGACAGCCTACTGCTCAGTCTTTTTGTCCTTACACCGTTAACTCTCAGTTCTCTCCGGGAAGTGAAGTGCCTTTAAGAGCTTAACAAAACGTGGCTGAGAGTGTAGATGAGCAAACCAGGGTTCCACACGCAGGAACACTAACTCCCAGGCACGTTCTCTGTAAGCAATCTCAAGCATATCAAACGTTTTCTCCAGTTCACCCAGACCTACATACACAAAGGCTATCTGAACAGGTGGGATATACCATTTCTTTGACAACGTTAGCAACTCGTCAAGTATAGCTCTTGCCTCCGCCTCTCTTCCTGCGATGCCGTATGCATGTGCGAGTCCTGCCTTAACCTCAGCTGCTCCATCCGCCAGAGCTACTGCCTTTTGATATACTTGAATTGATTCCTCGTATCGCCCCAATTGAACATAAGCCATCCCAAGCCAGTCATATCCGGGCGCAAAGGATGGGTCTTGTGCTACTACTTCTTCCATCACCTCTGTCATACGGTCAAAATCTTTTGCAAAATATAATATTGACCCAAGCCCCGTCTTATAAGTTGCCGAAGGCTCTATCGCCACAGCTTGCATAGACTCAGAAAGTGCTTGCTTATGTCTGCCCATTGCTGAGAGATAAAGTGCATACCAATGATGTGGTTTTGGGTCATTGGCGTCCAGCTCAATCGCATTCTGAAACTCTTGTTCTGCACCTGCCCAATCCCAATCATTGAGTTTTAACATACCGAGAACAGTGTGCACCGCAGAAGAATTGGCATCCAGTCTCATTGCTCGCTCCGCTGCTTCTTTTGCCTTTGGTAATGACTCCTTACGTGAAAGAAAGCCGAAACACCACAGTGTTATATAATACTCCGCCAACCCAATGTAAGCAGAAATGTCCTCAGGATATTCACGAATTCTCTGCTCTAATTCCACAATTGCTTTATCCCACGGGTCACGGAATTTCTTGCCCGGACAGTACTGATTTGTATCCGCCACAAACAACCACCTCCTATTTTTCACGAATTATATTCAGACTCTGGACAACTCAATTTTTCACTATCAAAAGTCTCTATTGCTTTATTTCAATCTCCCTGATTCGTTGTGCACCCCTGACCATAGCAAGATAGTTCTCCGGGGGGATATAGTCAGGGATAGAGTTACCTGAACCCAGTGCATATCCCCGTGCAGTGTTGCGATAACGCTGACCTAATTCAACCACAGCAGCAAAAATCTCTTCAGGACTCTTCTGGCATAGAAAATCCATATCAAAACCCCCGAGCAACCCGATTCTATCGCCGTAGAGCTCTATCCATTTGTCAAAGGGGGCAATTGCATCTTCATTGGAGTGTTTCGCATCAATCCCTATCGCAATGACGTCTTCCATAATCTGAAAGATACAACCGCAAGAATGCCATAGAAAAGGTTTCCCGGCTGAATGTACCAGGTCTACCACTCTTTTATACTGCGGAATAATCTGGTTGCGGATTGTTGCAGGATTGGTGAGAAGCGAACTCTTAAACCCAAGGTCATCTCCAAAACGACATCCCACAAAACTATCCGCATACCGCTGAAGAAACTCGCTCCATATAGTAACCATAAGGTCGCCGATTTTTTTGTAAAGCATATCATAAAGCTCCGGGTCCTCTGCCATAATGAAGGGCAGGTATTCCAGTCCCACGAGGTCTTCGCTAATTTCGAACACCCCATTACCCACACCGCCAACGGCTTTCATACCCTCAGGAAGTGTGGCTACAAGGGCATCAAACCGTGGCCCCGCAACCATCCAGTAACGCTCCGGGAGTTCATCCCAGGGATACTCTTCGAAATCAGAACGGGTTTGGATAGGTCCAGGTTTCCCACCCAGGATGGCACCACTTTCTGGCAGGATACTGGTTATACACACTTCGTAGGACACAACGTCGTAAGTCATCTCTTTGAAGAACCTGCAATAGTGCCTGAAGTATTCTAAAATGTCTGACCAGCCACCCTCAATAAGCCCTGCAAATTGTATATCAAAAATCGCCTCCATTACCTCCACACCTATAATATGCTCATACAACGGGAGTCTACCCGGTCGCTCGTTATGAAGAACTTTTTCAAAGTATCTGTAGTCGGGTTTGAATTCCATTATATTCTCCAGATTAAATACCTTAAATATTGTATTCGTATATTAAAAACCTCACTGACATTATGTTCGGATGTATAATTATTTGCAAATGAAAATAGTTAAGGGTGTATACACAGTATATTTTGAAAATTGCAGTTTTTTATTTTGTCTGTACTATTGATTTATACTCAAGAGTAGCCTCGCATACTTATCCTGTGGCAAGTGTGGTATTTTTTTTCTGAGCAGGAATCCACGATATTCTCCAGCTATCATCCTGAAGTTAACCGTGTCCTTCTCTCTACACTTACCCGTTTGGTATGAAATTTTTATGGTTTCCTATATTTGTTTTGATTGATATTATAATTTTTCTGATTCACTATACTTAATCTTCGTGATTGTAAAACCAAGCTAGGTCTGAGGCAGTTTCACTTAAGTAATATTAACTGTGAGATTTTATTTAATGTGGCGTGTTTTCGGAGACAATTATTACTGTCTTTACTGAAAAAGGAGGTAGCGGGTTATGACTAAATATGCTCGTATCCTGGTTTTGGAGTCGCTCAATCCCACAAAAGAGGGAGTGTCTGAGGGACGGTTTCTGCGAAGTATCTTTGAAATTCTTTCCCTCAAAGGTCCCAACCCCCTCAAGTGTGAATACGTTAGAGTTACCTGGAAAGAACAGATGAAAAGACTACTCGGCGAGTGGACTGGAAAATACATTCATTTTGCCTGTCATGCCACTCGTGATGGAATACAAATCTCAGGACTCGGACGAAAAAAAGAAACCCTTACCCCGGATGAGATTGCTGAATTAGATACCTGTCTGAAGCGAAAAGTTGTGGTTTGTTCTGGATGTCAGGGTGGCTCAATGCCAATGGCTGAAGCATTTCGGAGCGCTGGGGTGAAATATTATCTCGGCGCTAAACGCGACACTGACTGGGTAAGTGCTGTGGCTTTTGCGCAATTGCTTTACAGCTATCATTTTGCCCGGGGTCGCAGTATTCCCGCGGCGTTTAAACGGATTCCTTATTTTCCCGGCGACTTTGTCCTCTACGACAACTGGCGAAACCGTATTATTGAATTCGACAGAGGTCGACGTCGGCATAAAACACGTAAATGGCGCTAATATAAACCGATAATCCTTACTCTCTTTACTTATCAGCGTTTTAATTATTTACTTTTTCTGGATACCTCTCTATAACTACATATTTATTCCTAAGATAGCATTGGGAAATATACTATGATAAAGATAATCCAGTTGATACATGGGCGTCATTACGGTGGAGCAGAAAAAGTCGTGTTGCAACTTGCGACGAATCTCCCAGTCTCCGAATTTGATTGTCAGGTAATTTGTCTTAGCCAGGGGCGTCTTCTTAACCTTTTACGCAACAAAGGGATACCTGTTCATCTGGT
>JAGHBZ010000113.1 GCA_021160705.1 Candidatus Sumerlaeota bacterium | reverse complement strand
TAACTCAGCATACTGTGGAGGTGGACTTGTTGTGTGTGATGGCACAATCCAGAACAATATCATAACCCATAATTCGGCAGTGCATATGGGAGGCGGCCTCTCCGCGTGTGATGGCACAATCCAGAACAACACCATTACCAATAACTCTGGAGGCTGGTATGGAGGCGGGCTCTATGATTGCGTGGCTTATATATACAACTGCATTATCTCTTTTAACACAAATGGTGGGATTTATGAGTATGAGCAGGATTCTCAATACAACCCTAAGGAAGTTAAGTATTGTGATTTTTACGGCAACACAGGTGGGGATTATTACGATTACGATACGGGGAGCTGGTATAAAGGCACGGATGTGAATAACTTACCAGAGGTGCACGACTGTTTCTCCACTGCACCCCTGTTCATTGCCCCTGCAAATACCGATTATCATCTGCAGGATGGGTCACCGTGCATTGATGCAGGTGACCCTGACCCGGAATATAATGATGGCTGTCGTCCGCCGGGCAAAGGCACAGCACGAAACGACATTGGCGCCTATGGGGGTCCGCATAACTGCGGATGGCTTACTGCCTATTACCCATTCAGTACCAGTGAAGATGGTTGGGGGTTTTCGGGCACTCTTGCTCCGTTTGACCCAGCGAATTTTACTTGGACAGCCGGACGTATAGGGCTGAGTGCAAATGGCTCAACGAATTGTTTCTCCTATTGGTATAGTCCTGATGTGCAGATAGAGGATGGAAAACTTTATCGGGCTAAGTGGAGAATTGGCAGTAGTGTTAGCAATCCTGAGGCGTGCCTGCAGTTTCGTCTGAGGGTTAACCAGAAAGGCTCCTGGGCTTGCTGGGACACTGTGAGTCATAACAATTTTTACTCCAAACTACCCTCTGCTTCTAATCCTGAAGACTATGATGTATTCTTCAATCCTGTGCTCACAGGCACGGATGATAACCAGGTGGTTTTCTGCTTTGACATAATGAGTTTTGATAGCACCGCTGATACCAGCTCCTGGCTTTATTTAGAGGAACTAATAGTGGATGAATGTGGGGTATCTACCTCTACCGAGGTTATGCACTACGATTTTACTGGTGGGAATGAGGGCTGGCAGTTTGCTGGTGCTATACCGCCTTATGATGTGCCTATAAATTCCTCAGCAAACGCACATCTGGGGCTCTCTCCCGATGGCTCAACGAATTGTTTCTCCTACTGGTATAGTCCGGACATTGGTATAGAAGATGGAAAAGTCTACCGTGCACGGTTTGAAATGAGCAGTGACGTGACGGAGCCTGACTCCGCGGTACAGTTCCGTCTTAGAGTTAACCAGAAAAGCTCTTGGCAGGGCTGGAATCGAGTCGTCAACAGCTACAATCAGCAATCTCCATCCGCATCAGCCTGGAAGATATATGACGTCATCTTTAACCCCAATGTCACCGGCACCAGCGACAACCTTGCGGTCTTCTCCTTCGACATCCTGAGCTTCGACCCCGCAGACGCCATCACCAGCTGGCTCTATCTGGAGTCAGTGGAACTTGAAGAAATCAGTATTTCCCCATAATGCTGGATACTGGATAAGCAACGCTCTCTTTAATCTCTGGAAAAGGGAAGGTATGGCAAGTTGGGTCAAAAAGCCAGAAGATTGAGAGATTGGATATATGAGTTCGGGAGAAAGTCATAATATATCTTCAAGCCGATTTGATTATACCTCTGGGTTAAGGGTGGGTTTGATTTCTTCAAGCTGGTAGGTCTCTATGATGTCGCCTTCTTTAATGTCATCAAAATTGGCAAGTTTAACGCCACACTCTGTTCCAGCTTTTACTGCCGAGACGTCCTCTTTAACACGCCGCAATGAGGCAATTGAACCTTCATAAACAACGGTGCCGTCACGGATTAGGCGAGCCTTATCTTTGATACTGATTTCGCCTTCGTCCACCAGACAACCCGCAACATTCCCAACTTTTGATATTCGGAACACCTGCTTGACGGTGAGTCTGCTGCGAAAAATCTCCTTGTACTTAACCTCCAGTAGTCCTTCAAGAGCTTTCCTGACATCATCAAGCAGGTCGTAGATAACGCGGTATAGTTTAATATCCACTTTCTCCTGTTCAGCCAGTGCGGCGGCACGCGCATCAGGCACAGTATTAAAACCAATGATGACGGCATTGGACGCAACGGCGAGGTCAACGTCAGATTCAGTAATCCTGCCCACACCCTTGTGGATAATGGCGACGCGCACCTCCTCAGTGGAGAGTCTTTCAAGGTATTCACTTACGGCTTCAATGCTCCCCTGGACATCGGCTTTAAGAATGATTTTTAGCTCCTTGATAGCGCCTTCCTTGACAAACTCGTGGAGCGACTCAAAGCTGACCCGTCGGTCTGCGGTTGCCATAGTTGCGCGTCGGCGGAGACGAAATTTTCTGACCTCCGCAATACGCCTCGCCGTCCGTTCATTGGGCACCACCACAAATGTCTCGCCAACTTCTGGCACCCCATTAAATCCTACTACCTCAACCGGGAACGATGGATGCGCTTTCTGGATGTTGCGACCATAGTTGTCATACATTGCACGGACTTTACCGAATTGTATCCCGGTCACAAATGCGTCGCCGGGTTTCAGCGTGCCCCGTTTGACCAGAACAGTAGCTAAAGGTCCTCGTAGGGGGTCAAGATGCGACTCAATAATCACACCAACTGCATTTCTGGATGGGTCCGCTCGAAGCTCCATTATCTCTGCCTGCAGGAGAATCATCTCCAGCAGGTGGTCAATGCCGATGTTCTGCTTTGCTGAGATTTCACAAAAGATTGTATCGCCACCATATTCTTCGGGAACAAGCTCGTATTTCATCAGCTCCTGTTTTACCCGCATCGGCTCGGCTTCTGGAAGGTCAATTTTGTTAATGGCGACGATAATGGGCACCCCAGCAGCACGAGCGTGGTTAATTGCTTCAACGGTTTGTGGCATTACACCATCATTTGCAGCTACCACCAGCACGACAATATCCGTTACCTGTGCACCTCGTGCCCTCATCTTGGTAAATGCTTCGTGCCCGGGTGTGTCAAGAAAGGTTATACCACCTCCACCCGGGAGCTGGACATAATACGCTCCAATGTGTTGTGTTATACCGCCAAATTCCTGTCCCACTACATCGGTTTTTCGAATGCGGTCAAGGAGTGTGGTCTTACCGTGGTCAACGTGACCCATAACAGTCACCACAGGTGGACGGGGCTGGAGCTTTGTCGGGTCGTCTTCGCCGATATACTCCTGCACGTCGGTCTCGTCGCTTTCCTCAATTATTTTCACCTGCGTACCAAATTCTTCTGCGAGTAATTCGCATAAATCTGGCGTAATCATCTGATTTATGGTCATCGGCTCGCCGAGTTCTAAAAGTTTTGTAATCACTTTGGCAGCCGGGACACCGATTTTTTCAGCAAATTCTCCCACAGTAATCTCGCCACGCAATTCCACTACCTTCGGTTTTTCTTCCTCTTTCTTCCTGGCTGTGGGTGGTTTTTGCGGTAATGGAGGGACTATCTCTTTTGTGGGCTTTGGTGCAGCCACAAATATCGTCGGACGAATCCTCTTTTTTGCAAAACCCTCCTTTGTCCCTGGACCAGGTCTTTCTTTGCCTTCTCTCTCACGGCGTTTTTTAAACGGTCGCTTTTTTCGGGGAAATCCTTTTTCACCACGTGGAACAGCGGTTTCAGGAATAGGCGTCGGAGTTACCACTCCCTTGCGCCCACGGGGTATTTTTTCTTTACTGCGCCTGCCTGTTGGTGGTCTTTTTTCCTTTGCAGGCGTGGCTTTTCTCGTGGGGGGACGTCCACCAATCTGGCGTTTTTGCAAAAGCTCTTCAAGTCGACTGGAACGGCGCATTAATTCTTTTTCTCGGCGTTTTTCCTCCTCAAGGAGCCGTTTGCGTTTCTCTTCTTCTCTTCTACGCCTCTCCTCTTCCTCGCGCCGTTTCCGTTCTTCTTCCTCGCGTTTTTTGCGTTCCTCTTCTTCGCGTCTCCGTCTCTCTTCCTCTTCTTCTCTTTTTCGCCGTTCTTCTTCTTCCTGTTTCTGTTTCAATTCTCTGGCTTTTTTCTCTGCTTGAATGCGGCGTTTCTCGTACAGATTCAGCAGTTTCCGTACAACCTTATCGTCTACCGAGCTCATATGCGTCTTAGCCTGGACATGATAACGCCGCAGGTCTTTTATGATTTGCTGACTCGGTACTTTTAATATTTTTGCTAACTCGAATACTCTCATAATTC
>JAGHBZ010000098.1 GCA_021160705.1 Candidatus Sumerlaeota bacterium | reverse complement strand
AGATATGAACCGTCGTCGGCTCAGAGAGATATGAAATGCCTGGATAGAGTAGATGAACCGTGTGAATTGATTAAATTCTCTGAACGTTTACCGACATTGAAAGAAGCAACCAGACTTCTTATCCAGGAGGCTATGAGGAGAGCACAAGGTAATCAATCAATTGCTGCACGGCTTCTGGGGATTTCGCAACAAGCGTTAAGTAAACGGCTGAAACGTATAGGAAAATAACTCTTCAGTCCTTCAAAAGTCAACAATTTTAGTTGTATAGGTAATATTTGTTGTTTAACTTTTAAGATTTCTTCTATCAATAGAATACGTCCGTATAATTTGGCTCTTCACAGCTTTTGTTGTTACCTTTCGCTTTTTCTCTTCCTGAGTGGTAAGCGGAAAAGATTCTCTACCACCACTGTCAGGGATTATGTCATACTCCTATGCAAAGGGCAAAAATCTTATTATGCCCTTTCGGAGAGGTTATTTTTAAAAAGACGAGATAAAATCGTCAAAGGAGTTCAAGGGTTCGAGAATTTAAATAGATTCAACTGAAAATAAGACGGTTATGGGATATATTGAGAAGACGTTCACAACTTTAGCAAGGTCTCTTTTTCGTCAGCCTCACATTGTAATTATTAATAACTTTACCTCTGCATAAAATTTAAAATGGAGTACATCCTGAGAAGTCTCTATTATATTATGAGAGACTCATAATGCTCACCACTTTAAGTTAAATCTGGCACTTTTTTTGCCCACAAAGGTGGTAAAGGGATTTATTTCATCTTTGATAAGAGTACTGAGGTAAATCCAAAAACTACTCTAAGAGCCAAAGTATCCTGGAGAAGGCTTGATGAAAAAGCGTCAAATTTTTCTCGTAGAGAACGAGGAAAACACACGGCTTATTCTCTCCTTAATCCTCAGAAAGGCTGGTTATGTAGTTGTTATGGGAGATGATTGCGAATCAGCCTTAAAAAGCATAATGGAGTTGAAGAAGACCCCCCAACCCATAGACCTTCTGGTAGCAGATATTCAGAGGGATGACTCAAACGCTCTGTTATTCATCGATGAAATTAGAAAAGAGAACCCTGCATTGCCAATTCTCTTGATAACGGAGTATAGCTCAGAAGATATATTGATTAAATTTCAGGATATGGATTTTATAGGTTTCGTGGAGAAGCCATTTGAACCAAAGGAATTACTATACCAGATTGTTGCAATTCTCGAAAGAAAAGAGAAGTTCTACCCTACTGGGAATATGACACTGCCCGCTGAATTACTTTGACAGAGAATATCAGAAAATATGTCTGAAAGGAAAAATATTGATTCAATGAAATGTAACACCTTGAGTCCGAATCCGATACTTCTTCGCGAGGAGAATCGAGAACTCTGAAAACGGGATATAAAGAAGATAAGTTAAAACAAAATATTGAAGGACACCCATACATATTCATTACTTGTCCATATTAGAGCAACCCTGTGGGGTCACTCTATTTGCAGATGCGATGGGTTATGTTTATATATTCAGTTATCCCAAGTAGTTATCCCAGGATAAATTGTTAACTAAGGGATTCATTCTGGAGGTATAGTTATAAGGATATGTTCACATCCAATAATTAACCTCCAAAGTTATAGAACTTTGGTTATAAGGATGTGATGAAAAAGTAGATGAGGTTAGTTATCTGTATTGAAGTCTTGATACTTCAATAATCTCTATCAAGTAAGGAGGAAAAAAACGATGAGATTATTCAATCGACAGAAACGTTTACTTATTCCGACCAGTCTTCTTCTTTTGGCTCTTGCTCTATTGGTGATGTTTTCTGTTCCTCTTATGGGTGAGCCGGATAAAATTAACAGTGTAGAAAGTGTAGAAATCGTGCCCTTTTATAGTGAAGGGGAACCAGGATTATGGCCGGGTTATGACCCAGCCCTGATTGAACCAATCCCATCTCCCCCCACTGACGTGGAGAAACGTGGTAAGGAGGCAAAACCTGTAACCGATTCAACTAAGATGATTCAAGTTAAAGGCGTCCAACCGGGACCTCCAGCCCCTGCACCTACAGAACGAACAGGTGCGCTTACAGGAAAATTTGTCTACATTAACCCCGGTCACGGCTGGTATGACGATAACGGAACCTGGAGAACCCAGCGGGGTAATAGTAATGAGATTGTTGAGGACCATGCCAATGCTGACCAGGTATGCTTTTTTGCGATTCAGTATCTTCGCAATGCTGGGGCGACAGTGATTCCACTTCGAGACGTTGGACCCGAAACCGAATTGCATATCATTGATAACGATGACCCAGAATGTACATTGAGCGGGACCTGGTACGAGAGTGTAGGGGAGCCCTTCTGGGGCGATGCAAGCGACTCGGTTCATTATCTTTATGCAGATACCAGCTCGGAGGAGACCGCTTTTGCACGCTATACGCCAAATTTCAGTAAAGCAGGTTATTATCCAGTATTTGTCTGGTTTCGTGACGGCACTGACAGGATTACTGATGCTCATTATCGAATCGTCCATAAAGGGGGAACCTCCTACGTTACCCTTGACCAATACCGCGTGGGCAAAGGCTGGGTCTGGATTGGGACTTATTACTTTGACTGCGGAACTAATGGGTATGTGGATGTAACCAATCAGTCATCTGATACCGGTAAGGTTGTCATCGCTGATGCGGTGCGATTCGGCAGTGGTATGCACTCAGCATCGGGTTATCCCTGGTACGAGATGTGTGCACACGAGTACACCGTGTTCTCCAAGGCGCCCACTTCTATCACTGATGTAAGTGACGTGTGGTGTCGACCACGTATGGCAGCCTATATGAACAATGCCGATGTCTCGGATGTCTGTTATATAAGTTTTCATTCCAATGCGTCTAATGGGACTGCACGTGGTCCGATGGTACTCAAGAATTCTGCGAGCTATGAGGGCGGTCCTGCCCCGTACGCCGACGAGTTCTGTAATGCCATTATTCACCAGGTGGATGATGACCTTAATTACTTCTGGGGACTTCCTTCCCGTGGTTATCAGATTTATGCCAGTTCCTATGGCGAGTTAACAAATAATAACCTGAATAATGAGATGACAGCCACCATCCTTGAGGTAGCATTTCGTGACAACGTGGATGACGCTAACTTGTTGAAGACATCCGGATTTCGCCAGGACACTGCTCGGGCAGTGCTGCAGGGAATCGTGGACTATTTTGCAGACACACACGGCAACCCCAATAGTACATATCTTCCAGACGCACCCGGCAAGGTAAGTGCAGTGGTAAGTGGCTCAGGGCAGGCAACTATCTCCTGGGAGCCACCACCCGCTGGTGGATATGGCGCTGACCCTGCTACAGGTTATATTGTCTACAAGTCCACCGATGGAAACGCCTGGGATAATGGAGTTGACGTAGGTAATGTAACAAGCTACACTTACACCGGTCTATCCGCTGGTCAGGATTATTACTTCCGTGTATCCGCATACAATGACGGCGGTGAATCCTTTCCAAGCGAGACAATGGGTGTTCGGATAACCAGTGATGGTTCCACCCCTGCAGTACTGATTGTTGCCGGGTTTAAACGTTACGACCGTACCATAACACCGTTGAATTATGACCCAATGAATGGATGGTCGCGTCGGGTATGGCCCTGGGTTATTAATGGATTCAATTACGTCGTTCGACACGGCAAAGGGCTTCTCTATTCGGGTTATTACTTTGATTCTGCAAGTAACGAGTGCATTATTGATGGCTCTATTCTGCTGGACAATTACTCTGCGGTTGTCTGGATACTGGGACGTGAGAGCGATATTGGCGAAACATTTGACTCCACTGAGCAGAGCCTGGTTACCAGTTATCTGAACAATGGCGGTAGAATTTTTGTCTCTGGAGAAGAACTCGGCTGGGACCTTGAGCTCTCAAGCGGTGCATCGGAGACAGACAAGGATTTTCTACATAATACCCTCCAGGTACAGTGTACAAGCAGTGACGGCTCCGATACCAATATAGCAAACGGAGTTGCTGGCTCAATATTCGACGGCATCACCAGTATCAATTTTAACAAGTACTTTGAGGAGGGTTTCTACGACACCCAATATCCTGATGTATTTACTGGTCTGGGAACTGGTGCAGCTGACGCACTGACTTACGACGATACCGGCTCGGTTGCAGCGGTGCAGTACGAAGACGTCACAAAGAAACTCGTGGTTATGGGATTTCCGTATGAAATGATTCGTGATTTCTCCACTCGAATAGAGGTGATGAATGCTGTGCTGGAATTTCTGATAGGTCCGGGCGAGACTCCGCCACCCACACCTACACCCACTGAGCCACCGCCACCTACACCAACTCCAACACCCGGAACTGACGTGATTGTGGATAATGATGATGGTGCCCCTGCTTATACAGAGACCGGAACCTGGACCACCAGCTCCAGTACCGGTTATAATGGCGGAACATACAGATTCTGTTACGGTGGTGACCCTGCAACAGCCACCTGGACAGGGAACCTCGCAGAGACCGGTAATTACGAATGCTATACTATGTATCGCCAGAGCACAAATCGGGTGACCTCAGCCAAGTTCATTATTCACGCCTCTGACGGCGACCACGTAGTCTATGTAAACCAGAACGGAGATAATACCATCGTTCAGACATATATGGGTACATTTCATTTTAACGCAGGGGATAACTCTATTACTCTGGACGCAGAGGGTAGCACGCCAACTGGTGACGCCGTCATTGCAGACGCAGTTCGGTTCATCTTAACCACTGAGCCTACTCCCACGCCTACCCCTACGCCAACAGGGATACCAACGCCTACACCTACCCCGACACCTACGCCAACCCCGGAGCCTTCGGGCAAGGTCTATGTAAATGACATAGCGATGGGGTCAGGAAGGACAGGGATTAACTATTACGCTACAGCAACGGTCTGGATAAAGGACGACTCAGGTGCAGACGTAGAAGGCGCAACGGTCTACGGGGAGTGGAGTGGAGCGACCAGCGAAAGTCAATCCGGTGTAACTGGTGCAGATGGTAAAGTCACGTTTACCTCTTCTAAGAAAAGAAACGGCGGTACGTTCACCTTCTGCGTGACAAATGTGGAAGCCTCCGGCTACACATACGACGAGACACTAAACGTAGAGACCTGCGATAGCATCACAGCACCGTAGATAATGAGCTGAGGACCCCGGTCTACCCCGGGGTCCACTCATTATATATAGATGAGATAAAGAGAATCTCAGGTAACTTCTAAAAACCCGCCCTATTGCTTCGCTTATAAAATCTTAATAAAATATCCATACTGATGATTCCACTGGAAGTGCAGGTACTATGAACCGGTAGCCATATCTGGAGAAGGTCTGATAATGTAGCGGAATAGAGGTGGCTTCACCCGGCGGGTTATACCAGAGACGTATCTCGGAGATGGGAAACTTCTCTTTAAATACGAAGGGCACAATAGGCTTACTTAACTGAGACCTTATCCAGATAGTGAGAGTAGAATTCTGGAGTTGCCAGTCGTATTGCAGCTGGAGTCGATTACGCCAGAACCTGCCGTAGGTAGTCAGGTCACCCCGCCATAGGTCCATTCCTTTCACCCTATTAAGCAACTCTAATTCAGCTGCGTATTTGTCGTCAAGGCGACTGGGATGGACAAGCAGTACCACTGGTGAGAAATTTTCAGAATAGCGTTCCAGTATAGAGACCCATCCGTCTACCACTTCTGGCAGGGTATCGGTAGTCAGGAAATAATCACTAATAGTAAGTGGAATCTCCAGTACGTTGGTGAACCGAGCACCCATTTTTGTACTTTCAGTGAGAAAATACGGGTAAGTCTGCAGGACATCATTAGCGGGACGGGTACCATCGTAAAGGTATCCACAGTCCTCAAGCACCTCCGGGAGTTGTTTGGGAAACAACAAATGTCCTGCACGGAAAGCAATAGTATTCTGAGCAAAGTCTCTATCCAGCAGGAACTTGGAGATTTTAAGCTCACCATAAATTGTTCCACTCGTAGTCTTATTGATAGGTGGACCATAATAATGAGGCTGGTATTCAGGGTAGGTCACGTTCGGGTCGCCTGGTTCAAAGGTATCAAAATCTGGAAAATGCCCCACAGAATGACTCTGCAATTCAAACCCCAGAGCCTTTGTTTGTTTCAACGCTTCAATACTCTCAGGGTTATAAATCGCGGCATCCAGCCAGTCAGAAAAATATTTGGTCTCAATAAAGTGAGTACTTTTATGCCCGTATTGTTGTTCCAGCTGGCTGAACACATAGGCATTAGCGTAGGAAAATTTTGCGTCAATGTCGTGAGTGATGATAAGTGCTGATTTATGCCCATCGGGTATAGTGTGCCTAATTAGTGGTACATCCACCACTGCCTCATACAAACTCCGAATGATGAGCATCAGGACATCCGCGGTAGGTTCGAATCCATTAGAATACGTGCGTTCAGCCTGGTAATCGTGATTGGTTTGCCCCCGATGAATGACGTCCGCAAGCCTGAACCCGAGCACATACGTCCTGCCATCGCCGAGAAAATGTCTAATCATCGCCACTTTGCCATTTTCATAATAAGCAAGGGGTTGTCCATCGCCAGAAATTTTATATTGTCGGCATTTAAAAATCTTACCCAGCTCCGGGTCACCAAGCGAAATGGTCTGCTCCAGTGGGTCATTAATGAACGCCATAATCGGGTCGTCTACTGAGACATCAAACGTCATAGTATAAAGGGTTCGGGTACTCTCAAGTGCGTCTATGCCAAACAACGAGTACAGCTCCCGGTTATGTACGTCACTTGCGAATAGCCATCCGCCATTTGAGACGTAATCAGTCAATTGCACGATTTCCTCTGTGGTGAGTTGGTCAGCATTTTGTAGGCAGGCAATCAACGTAAGTGGATGGCTTGTTAGCTCAGAGGCAGTTCCCACTACACTATAAGGGATGCCCATTGCTTCACAGCAATGCATAGCCGAATAAAAATCTGACCTGCTCGCCTCAGGGTCTCTGGGCGTAAGGTCTAAAATCGCAATACTGTGCTCCGCTACTGTCTCACCCCGGATAGCACTGACATCCAGAACACCAATACCCACCACGACAACAGCGAGGATAATAACAGATTTTAATAATTCATTTAATTCATTGCTTCTCTGAGAAAAAACCACTGAAGTCCTCTTTTTCCCTTCAAGGGTATTTCCTGCTGAAATGGCGAAATAACTTTCTCTTAAGTCTTATCGTAATGCTGAACTGTAGAATTAACCCCTTGATTACAAAATCTTTATCAGGTAAGTCAAATACATCTTTTAATCGTTAAAGTACCGGGCTAATGCGTATCAGTCGCACACTCTATAATGCCATAGCCGTTATTTTAATCCTGCTCTGCATAGGGCAGATAACTAAATCTTCTATCCTGACGTTCTCCGCTCATGGCGTTGATTTTGACAAACATTACCGAGCCTATGAGCTGATTAAAAGGGGAGATAACCCTTATCTTGGAGAAAATTATCTCCTGCTTAATTATCCTGTCTTTACCATCTGGTTATTCAGCTGGCTGAGTCTCTTTGAGTTTCATACTGCTGAGAGGCTCTGGGATTGCTGGAACATCGCACTTATCGTGCTCTCCGCAATTGTAGTGGCATTATTTTTCCGTCCCGCCCGGAGAAGCAACGAGTCTGCTCGCTACTCTGCAGATAACACACTTACTTTCCGCCAACTAATCTACGACCAGTGGCGAATATGGGGTGCTTTGCTTCTGCTGTTTTACCTCCCGCCTATTGTCAGAATGTACGACGGCAACGTTGAACCCACTATGCTCTTTTTTCTTATCCTGTTTGGTGCTGCACTTTTTAACAGACGTGATTTTCTTGCGGGAATTTTCCTCGCCCTGTCCGTTATGATAAAAGTAATGAGCATATTTGTCCTGCCGTGTTTTATCATTATGCGACGTGGACAGGTACTCAAAGGATTTTCTCTGACCGCTATGCTCTACGCACTCCTGCTCCTTGCTTCAGGGCACTGGCGATGGGAATGGACTTATATCTCTTCTGTACTACCTACTGCATCTTACCACTGGCAATCGGTGTCCGCATCTCTGGTATGTTTTCTAACTGATTACGTGTTTCCGTCAGCTAAAGCGACCCTCATCTTTTTCGCCTGCTCTCGGTTGGCAATAATGCTTTATTATTAATCTTCACCATCATTGTTCTTGTTATTGCACGACGAAAAGATAAAGACTTCTTCACTGCGCTGGGGTTTAATTTCCTGCTGTTGCCGTTGCTAAGCCCACTACTTGAGTATCATCACCATACCTGGGAGGTGATTGCTTATTTTATCTTCTGGTGCGCCTGGCTTAGCGGAAAACTGCAAGGGTTCTTCTTTTACCTTCAGCTCTTCCTCTGGCTACTCCTGATTGCAATGGGCTATTGCGTTGACCTGGGCTTTCCCAGCTACTACCCCGCCACTCTCTCCGCCCTCATCCTTTTCTTGATAAATGCCCTTCTCCTCTTCACCAACCACCCTTCCTCCTCTTCTGAACGACGATAAATCCTCCACCGCTGCCCAGAACTAAAAAATTCCCCAAAAACTTTAACTTTTTGCTTTTATTTTCAATACAATATCATAAAAATTAAATGATATTAAGCAGCAATGGACTTTGTCTGGGAAATAAAGTAAATCGTACACGGTAGAATTTGAGAAAAATAATGACTCCTGAAGCAGAAGACCGTGAAACAATTGGAACCAACATTGGCTAATATGATACAAAAGACTAACATCCCCATCTTGCAGGCTCCCTTTATGCAAGAGATATTATGTGAAATAGGCGGGCGTTTAGAAGGAGTCTGAAATGAAAAATCCTAAGGTATTTATATCATATAGTTGGAGTAGCCCTCAGCATGAACAATGGGTCATTAATCTTGCAACGGAGTTAAGACATTCAGGTGTCGATGTAATTTTGGATAAATGGGATTTAAAAGAAGGGCATGATGCAATTGCTTTTATGGAAAAAATGGTCACTGAACCAGAGATAAAAAAGGTAATTATTATATCCGACCGTGTTTATGCTCAAAAAGCAGATAGCAGAAAAGGTGGAGTAGGTACCGAGACACAGATAATTTCAAAAGAAATCTATGACAAAGTTGAACAGGACAAGTTCGTTGTGGTGATTGCCGAGAAGGATGAATCTGGGAATCCTTACCTACCCACATATTACAAATCAAGAATTTACATAGATTTAAGCGAGCCTGATAGCTATATAGAGAATTTTGAAAAATTATTAAGATGGATTTACGATAAACCTCTATATAAAAAGCCTAAAATAGGAAAGACACCATCTTTTTTATCTGAGAGTGAACAAATACCATTAGAAATCACAATTAGTTTTGGAAGAGCAATTAATGCAATTAAAGATGGGAAATCATATTCAGCCGGGGCTTTGAATGATTACTTTGAAATTTTTGTTCAAAATCTAGAAAAATTTAGAATCAAGCACTACGAAGGTGAATTTGATGAAGCCGTCATAAAGAACATCGAAGTGTTTCTACCCTATAGAAATGAGGCTATTCAAATTTTTTCAACTATATCAAGATATGACACTAAAGGAGAGCTTATTGAAAGTATCCATAGATTCTTTGAATCTCTAATTGCATATATGTTTAGTCCGGAAAGCCGGGCAACTGGGGAGACGCAAGACTTTGACAACTTCAGATTTATTATTCACGAACTTTTCCTGTATGCAATAGCAATCCTTGTAAAATTAGAGCGATTTCAACAAGCGTCAATACTTTTAAGTCAACGGTACTATGTGGATGGTTACTCCCCTTATGGCCATAACGCTATGGTGCCGTTTCAAGTTTTTAGACAAGAGATGCAATCTCTCTATAATAGAAATAGGAGATTAGGACTAAGTCGCTATTCTTTAAGGGCTGATTTGTTAAAAGAAAGGTGTCAGGGTAGTGGAATAGATTTTAGATACTTAATGCAAGCAGATTTTGTTCTTTTTATAAGGGCTGACCTTTATGCAGAGGATTTGTATAATAGAAGATGGTGGCCAGAAACTCTATTTTATCTTGGTAATTTTCCTGGTCCTTTTGAAATATTTGCACGAGCACAATCTACACGATATTTTGAAAAAATAAAATGTTTATTTGATATACAAAGTCCAGATAACCTTAAACAACTTCTGGAAAAATATCAACAGGGCGAAAAAGAGTTACCTCGGTGGGGACCTCATACTTTTAAGCCCGCGCTATTATTGAATATTGAAAAATTGGCAACAAAACTTTAGTAAATTATGATAATATATATGGCATACAAAAACGGCTGTTTACAATCGCATAACAGCGCACATACGACTACGGCTAACGTCTTTGGCTAAAATGTCTTTGGCACTTCGCAAACACGCAAAGCGGTGGGTGAAATGCTTAACTCCGCTTTGTGGAAGAATAAGCCTGGAGGAGCAGGAGATGAAAACGCAGAGAGAGATAAAAGAAACGTTGAAAAGATATAAGCCTATCCTTAGTGAGAAGTTTAAGGTGAAAGAGATAGGGATTTTTGGTTCTTATGTTCGAGGCGAGGCATCCGAAGGGAGTGATGTGGACATTTTGGTGGAGTTTTATAGTCCGATTGGATGGGAATTTATTGACCTGAAAGAGTTTCTGGAGGAGATTTTAGGCAACAAAGTGGACCTGGTTACAGTGAGAGCCTTAAAACCCCGACTAAAGGAAAAAATCCTGAAAGAGGTAGTTTTCGCATGACCAAGAGGTCTTACAGGATGTTTGTCGAGGACGTACTGGACGCTATGGAAAAGATTGAGCGTTACATCAAAGGGTTGAGCTATGAGACGTTTACAAAGAGTGAAATGATTGTGGATGCTGTTATAAGAAATCTTGAAATTATTGGTGAGGCATCGAGAAACCTTCCTGAGAATGTGAGAAGAAAATATCCTGACATTCCCTGGAAAAGGATAATCGGGCTGAGGAATATCGTAATTCATGAATACTTTGGAATTGATCTGAGTATTATCTGGGAGATTATAACAAGGAATTTACCAGAAACGAAACCCTTGATTACTGAAATGCTAAAGGGTTTTGATGAGGAGAAAGAATGATGACGGCGTCAGGTACACTCTGGAGTGCTTTGTGCCGTGCCCCTATCACGGTCATTTAACACAGCATACGCAGAAGGTTTTGCTCCTGTCAATCAGGGCATTACTCCTTTTGGTCGCAACGTCGGATATACCTGCTGGAACATTAGGCGAAATACCAAAATATTATTTGAGAGGAAAAAAATGATGAGAATTATTCGTTATTTCTTGGTAGCGGCACTTTTGCTCATATCTATAGCTGGATGTTCACATTTTCAGGGAAACAGAGACGTTCTATTTCAAACGTCAACGATTGGTGCCCTTTTAGAGGGAGTCTACGATGGAGAGATAACCTATGCACAGTTGAAACGACACGGCGACTTTGGTATAGGCACTTTTAATGGACTTGATGGAGAAATGATAGGGTTGGAGGGCAGGTTCTATCAGATAAAAGCAGATGGAAAGGCATATCCTGTTGATGACTCAATGAAAACACCGTTTGCTGTGGTAAATTTCTTTGAACCTGATAAATCAGCAGTGTTAGATAAGGCAGAGGACCTGGAGCAATTGGAACAATTTTTAGACACATTGTTGCCAACGAAAAATATTTTTTATGCAATCAGGATAGAGGGGACTTTCAAGTATATCAAGACCAGAAGCGTTCCCGGACAAAATAAACCATACCCTCCACTTGTTGAAGTGGTAAAGAACCAGCCAACATTTGAGTTTCATAACGTGAAAGGTACAATAGTGGGTTTTCGTTGTCCCGGTTATGTGGAGGGAATAAATGTTCCAGGCTACCATTTCCATTTTATTACAGGAGATAGAAAGGCAGGAGGACATTTACTTGAGTGCCATCTGGAAGATGTAAGGATTGAGGTCGATTACACTTCCGGATTTTATATGGTATTGCCGAAAAGCGAGGGGTTTAGGAAGGCGGATTTAACCCGAAAAAAACAAAAAGAATTGAAGAAAGTGGAGAGATAATACAAGATGGGGCGATACTTCGTCTAAACAGGGGATAAAAGGCAAAATTTCACTTTGCCCAGATTATCTTACGGCAACTTTACATACCCGCAGAGCAGTTATATGAAAGGGCGGTTTCAATAAAAAATATAGAAAGGAGCGAGTTTTTATCAGCTTAAGTGGCATCAGAGAAAACTTAGTTCATACATTTTCCTCTCAGCACAATAGAAGTCTTAAGAGATGAAAGATAATCTTAAATACGGAATAAGAACGCTTATTCTATTACCATTGTTATTCTTCCTGATAGGTGCGGATTATAAAGAGGGGTCAAAAAACTCATCCGGGATTGTTGAGGTCATAGTATCCAGAAGAGGCGGAAGAGTAGATTGGTCACGTAAGAATAACCTTATAGCCCATTCAAGATATGGCTTGGATGGATATTATGATGTATGGGTAATGAGACCCGATGGTTCTGGTGCAAGATGTCTGACCTGTAAAACTCCTCAGATTCCTCAACTCCATAACGGTCAACCTGCCTGGCATCCTACCGGACGATATATAGTTTTCCAATCTCAAAATCCAAAGTTCCCTCATACGCAAAAGATAGACTACGCTTACACTCAACCGGGTCATGGGCTTCATAACGAGCTCTGGCTATTAGATATAAAGAGGGGGAAATTCTATCGCCTTAGAAAAGTAAGAATCCGTGGTGCTATTCTTCATCCCTGTTTTTCTCGAGATGGTTCAAAGTTTTTGTGGTCTGAGAAAATCGGGAAAGGTAAGTTAAATTGGGCGATTATGACGGCAGATTTTGCTGAAACTCCACAACCTCACCTGGAAAATATAAAATCGTTCCAGCCTATGGGAAAAGTATGGTACGAGGCTCATGAATTTTCTTACGATGGTTCCAAAATATTATGTACCATAGCTCCGGGGAATAAGCCTTATTATAATTATGATATATGGGAGATGGATGTAGGGGGCCAGAAATTAAAACGACTAACTAATTCTCCTGGTGTATGGGATGAGCATACTCATTACTCTCCGGATGGCAAAAGAATATGCTGGGTGAGTAGTAAGGGTTATAAGTATAATCCTGAGAAGTGGGCTTCAACACTCAAAACAGAACTATGGATAATGAATAGTGATGGGTCAGGTAAAAAACGACTTACGTATTTCAATGAACCCGGTTATCCGGAATACACAGGCAAGACTACTATTGTATCAGACAATAGCTGGTCGCCAGACGGAAAGAAAATTATTGCCACAATAGTATTTCCTGAGCTGGGTAGAAGTTCCTCTCAGATAGTAATAATAGATGTAGAAAAGGCTTTATCCAGATAAGGCTCGGGAATTCAATTCATCCACGCAAGTAAATTCGTTCTATGTGTAAATCAGAGATAAGAAACTTAACACCGGGATGGTAACTTGATGTAGGCGAGGAGTCAGAGTTAAATCATTTCTGCTACTCCTTATGGGGCGAATAAGGCTTATCAAACGGAGTTGGTCGGCGCGGGATACAACTAAAATCCTCACATGCCTTATCCGGCTTGTAGTCGCCTTTAACGCGCTGGCGTGTATTTATCCCGAACGATGAGACAAGCCTTCGCAACTGCCTGCTCTTGCAGGCGGGACAGTTTATTTCATTTATGTTCTCGTTGTCCCGAAAGAAATGCTCAAAGACCTCCCCACATTCTTTACATTGCCATTCGTAAATAGGCATTTTTCCTGATTCACCTCACACATCGTCAGCAAATTTGTTTGTGACTATGGTGAAATATGTGAACTTATATCTAAATTATACCTCTCTTATACAGAGCGAATCAAATCTTTTTGGGGTTATCTCTTGCCAGTGGTGATGAAATAGTGGTATACATCAAGTTCTATTATTTGTTTGTTAGAGCCGTCATAATGAACTTAAAGGATATACGATTTGATTGTCGGTTTTATAATGGGTACAAGCCCTGTGGAAAATCCCTGGAGTGCAAGGGTTGTCCGTATTACGAGCCACGTGGCACAAGGATTCTGCTCATCAAATTAGGGGCAATGGGCGACGTGTTACGCACCACTCCGATTTTAACCGCATTAAAGAAAAAATATCCGTGCTCGTTCATTTCCTGGTTAACGGATTCCGCCTCGTATCCCCTGCTAAGCAATAACAAATTCATTGACCGATTGCTGGTTTTTGGTCTCAAAGATATTTTGCCTGTGGTGGCGGAGGAGTTTGATATTCTCATCAACCTTGAGAAAGAACACCGAGCACTTGCTCTGGCAAAGCTGGTTAATGCCACGTCTAAGTGTGGTTTCGCTCTGACAGAATACGGCACTTTAGGGGTGTTTAACAAAGCAAGTGAATATGCCCTTATGCTGGGTTTGTCGGATGAATTGAAATTCAGGCAGAACCAGAAGTCGTATCAGGAAATCATCTTTGAGATGGCGGAGCTGGAGTATAATGGGGAGGAATACATACTGGAATTAAGTGAGCAGGGAAAGCGATTTGCCGAAAGATTCGCCAAGAAGCACAGAACAGAGGAGTACAAGCATCTCGTGGGGATACATACGGGTAGTGGCTCGGTTTTTCGCTCAAAACAATGGACACTGGAAGGCTGGCTGGAGTTGATAATGGAATTAATCCAATCACCAGATGTAGGGGTCGTTCTTATGGGTGGTGAGGCTGAGCGAGAGTTGAATAACACTCTAATGCAACGGCTCGGTACTCAGGCTGAGCGAGTAATAGATGCTGGATGTGATAACAGTGTTGAGGAATTCATCGGTATAACGAACCTGTGCGAGGTAGTTGTTGCGCTTGACAGTCTTGCAATGCACGTTGCGATAGCGCTCAGGAAGAAGGTGGTTGCAATTTTTGGACCTACTGCACCACAGGAGATTGACCTTTATGGACGCGGGATAAAGGTAGTAGCGGAGTGCGAATTAGCGCCGTGTTATCGGAACGAGTGTGATATACGCCCACGCTGTATGGAGAAACTCACCGGCACCGAGGTAGCCAGCAAAGTCAAGGAACTCCTGTGCTCGCCTCAAAATTCCAGTTCAACCATCGCCGAATAGCCTCTCTGAACACAAAGAAAAAATACAGAGATGCGAAAAATGTATTCAGTCGCGTTCAGTGATATATTGCCAAAGTGCTAACGCATTACAAAAAAATACTTTCGCCTTTCTTGCCGGTACTGGTCATAGTAATTATATTACTCGGATTTGTCCCCCCGTATTATGAGCGAGCATATCGGTCGCTCATTTATCCATTCCAGTTAGATGGCGAGGAGGGGTTTATACTGAACCAGGCGCTCTCAATTGCACAGGGCGAAAGTATTTATCAGCCGATAGACCATTATCCTTTTCTCGTGGGAAACTATACCCCGCTGTATCCTGCATTGATGAGTGTATTTTCAGGAGGGCACACCATATCCATACCAACCGGGCGACTTATATCGGTGCTCAGTGTTCTGGGCATCATAGTCTTGCTTTTCGCTGTTACGTTCGTATTGACAAAGAACTTTGCGCTTTCACTCCTCACACCATTGCTTTTTCTGGTGAGCTACGACAATTATGAATGGATTGCATATTGTCGTGTAGATTACCTCGCAATCTTTTTCAGCATATCAGGACTGACCGCGATGCTTGTGGGTGGAAGAAAAACCCCTGCCATTATTATATCAATCGTAATGTTTTTCCTGGCATTTTATACCAAGCAAATTGAGGTAGTGGCGCCGATAGCAGTGATATGCTGGTTTCTGCTATTCAGGGAAAAGAAGTTAGCGTTCACGTATACTAGCGCATTGGTACTGGGAATAGCTATCAGTTTTTTAGGGTTAATGATTGCCACGCAGGGCGAAGTATTTCGTCATCTTGTTATTTATAATGCGAATATATTTAATTTCCGTGATATGGGGTTTATGCTACTTCATTTCTGGCGATTTAATAAATTTCTTATAACAGTTGCGGGTGCTTATTTATGTCTTGATGTTTTGCGAGCGATTAGAGCATATATTTTTCAATCTGCACCCCGGAGGAACGAATATAGTCTTATAAGCATTTATTTTGTCATAGCCCTGCTAACGCTGATTGGACTGGCAAAGGAAGGTTCTGCACCCAATTATTTCATTGAGCCAGAAGCCGCTATGGCACTATTTGTTGTGATTAAATCATTTGAATACACTTACGTTCTTAAGCAGAAAAAAAGAATCTACGCTGTTGTGCTCTTAGTGTTCTTTCTGTGTATGCTTGGTGGTCATTCGCTTAATTTGAGGCACTGGAGAGGTGCATTATTTTCCCAGCATAACCCCACAGCAGTTGACCTGGCTAAAGCCAATAAGGTGTTGCGGATAATAGAAGAACATCCGGGAGACATATTGAGCGAATATCCGATTTTTAATATCGTAAGCGGGCGGGCGGTTCTATTCCAGCCATTTATAATGTCAGCGCTGGCAAAACAAAAAAAATGGGATGCCTCGCCATTACTTGCGGACATCAAACGGGGAAGATTTGCACTGATAATTGCCACGACGGATATTTTTCAGAACACCTACTTTTTTCGCTGGCATCCTGAAATTATAAAGACTATCCGGACGTCCTATGAGCCATACAGGCAAATTGTCACACGCCGTGGAATAAATTATTTTATTTACACCCCCCGTGCTAAAGTAATATCATCTTAATTGTAGAATATTCCAACTCAGAGATAGTGTATGGAACACGAGACCATTCAGAAAATAATTGATGGCGTAAAGCGTGTCATACTCGGCAAAGACGAGGCAATACAATTCGCTCTCGCAGCGTTACTGGCTGATGGTCATCTACTCATTGAAGACGTACCCGGACTGGGCAAAACATTATTAGCAAAGACTCTTGCTCGTTCACTGAATGCGACCTTTAAACGAGTCCAGTTCACACCTGATTTGTTACCTACCGACATCACCGGGGTATCAATTTATAATCAGAAAACCCAGGAGTTTGAATTTGTAGAGGGACCGATATTCACGAATATTCTGCTTGCCGATGAAATAAATCGCGCCACGCCAAGGACTCAATCGAGTCTGCTTGAGGGAATGGAAGAGCGCCAGGTCACCGTTGACGGCAAGACATACCCACTGCCACGTCCATTTTTTGTTATTGCCACGCAAAACCCGATTGAACAGCAGGGAGTTTACCATCTGCCTGAAGCACAACTGGACAGATTTTTGATGCGAATACATATAGGGTATCCAGAACATAATGTTGAGTTACGCATTATCAAAGAACAGCAATTTGCCCATCCAATAGAAAAGGTAGAGGCGGTGGTCACGCTGGATGACGTGGTGGAGATGCAGAAAAAGGTCAAAGAGGTGTATGTGGAACATTCAGTTAGAGATTATATGGTCCAGTTGGTTGAAAAGACACGCGAGCATAAAGACCTCCTGCTGGGTGCGAGTCCACGTGCCTCGCTGGCACTGTTTCGGGTCAGTCAGGCAATTGCACTTATTAATGGTAAAGATTTCGTTACCCCGGATATAGTTCAGCGAGTGGCAAAACCTGTATTACGCCATCGTCTGATATTGCAACCCCATAGTCAGCTGGGTGGAATTACGCCGGATAAAATCATTGAGGAGATAATTCAGCAGGTTGAAGTGCCAGTGCGCGAATATCACTAAGTCGTCCATCCTCCTGAAAACCGTGAGAGAGTACTCCCCATAGTAAAGATTCTTTTTAAAAGCGGATTATTGAGATTGGTCACTTTCTACTGAGACGTAATATTCTTTCACACGTCTGTATTCCTGTTCGGCTTCTTTCTGCCTGCCCATTTTCTCAAGTAATTGTGCACGGTAAAGATGACATTCACGTGCAACCCAGGAGTCAGGAAACGACCTTGCGGAACGTGTGAAGAGGTTATAGGCTTTCTGGATAGACTCAGGAGTGGGGTTGCGGAGCAGACGTTTGCCATCCTTAAAATCCTGTAGCCAGCGCAGGGCTATTTTGTTCATTCGGTCTGCCTCCTGTAACACAGGAAATCCCGGCAGTTTTACAATAGAATATTTCTTCTTAATTGGTAGAGGTGGCAACGAGAAAAAACGCTCAAGCGCCTCCACGTATGCCTCTGCTTCTTTACGATTGTATTGTTTATTTTTCAGTCGTTGTTCTTCCTCAGGGTTGGAAAAGAATGAGGCTTCGCCAATGACACCGGGAATACCATAGGAATGACGCAATACTGCAGTGCCAGAGCCGGGGAAAATCGTGTGGTCAGAGACGAGGGTTGCGGTGGTTTTATCCTCAAAGAGTGCCTTGCGTAGGGAGCGTGCCACGCACAGTCCCAGCTGGACACTTGCTTGATTCTCCGACGCATTTCCGTGATAATAGACAATAGGGAAATTAACTGTACGGTCAGCAGTGGCATTATGATGAAGAGACAGAAAGACATCAGCTTTGTTTTTGACTGCCAGGAGCGCTCTATCCTTCAGACCTACCCGCACATCCTCTTCACGCGTCATCACGACCCGTGCACCTTTTTCTTCAAGCATATCTTTTAAGAGTAATCCAACTCGCAGGTTAATCCACTCTTCACGTTCACCGGTCGGTCCGACCCGGTAGGTATCAAAAGAGGCAGTGCCACCATGTCCCGGGTCTATACAAATGACCTTTCCTGCCAGTGGGCTGAGCTGGTGAGTCCGCTGGTTCATTGCACACCCTAGCATTATCAAGCCTCCCAGTGCGATTAAAAAGATTTTCGACTGTACGCGAAACATAGAACCTTCCTAGTTTCCTCAAACAAAAAGAATAACCTGTTTAACACCTATATCCATAAATGGACACTAAAATTATGGATTATTCCTTTGTAGATGTAAAGGGAGTATACTCTATGGGAATTTGGCAGTTACAGAAGACAATTTACTATTTTTTCGGAAAAATCTTATATCTATTCTGGATGAGTTATTTGTACAATAAATATTTTTCTCGTTTTTTTATAAACTCATTCAACTCGGGCTGGTAACTTGCAACAATCTCCTCCACAGGCACGCCTTTCTCAAGCATCAATCTGATTTTATCAGTTCCATTTGACCGGTCGAATGCACTGATTCTCCCGTGTACTCTTGGTAATTTAAAATTGAAATTATTTGGATACATCTTCATCAGAGTTTCCATTATGTAGTAGCCGACCACAACGGGTTTAATTGTTTTCTCATCAGTAATGATTATACGGAACCCCCTGCATAACTGATTCTGGTAATGAAGATAATAGGGTTTGAAATAAAACGGCTGGAAATATACGCCGGGGATATGTTTATCATTAAGTACTCTGGAGACTTTCTCAGCATCCATCCAGGGTGCACCGACGAGCTTGAACGGGAGAGTATATCCTACACCGATGTTCACCAGAGGGGTTTCACCGAAAATCCCGGTAATTGGATAGAACCAGGGCGTGTCCATTTCAGGGATATGAGGGGATGTAGGTACCCAGATTAGCCCGGTGTCGCGCCAGGTCATATCACGTCGCCATCCCTCCATTTTTACCACTTCCAGGTCACAGTTAATATTGAACTCCTTATTAAAATACAGTGCGAGCTCTCCAATAGTCATTCCGTGCATATAAGCGATGGGTCCAATTCCAATAAACGATTTGAACTTTGGGTCAAGCACGGGTCCATCCACAATCAAGCCATTAACAGGATTTGGTCTGTCAAGTACCACAAACTTAACGTTATACTTTGCTGCGGCTTCCATACAATACTCCATCGTGGAGATATATGTGTAGGTTCGTGAACCAATATCCTGAATGTCAAACAACAGCACCTCAATGTCTTTCAGCATTTCTTTTGTAGGTCTTCTGGTCTTGCCATATAAACTGTAGACCGGGACACCTGTTTTTTTGTCAACGCTGTTCTCAATCCTTCCCTGCACACCACCTCTTATGCCGTGCTCGGGACCGAATAAGGCAGCTAATTTAACATCCGGTAATGAGGCAAGCAAATCCGCTGTGGAACGCAGTCGACTATCAACCCCGGTGGGATTGGTAATAAGCCCGACTTTTTTGCCTTTGATTAAATCAAGTCGTTTTTCAATAAGCACCTCATTTCCAAGTTTTACAACAGGTTTTTTGCTGAGACTCGCCCCCGTTTCAAGACCTGCTAAGGGAAATGACGATGCTGGTGATAAAAACACAAAAATGGTAGAGATTATCAGCGCGATTATGCTTTTCATACTTGCTCCTTTCTTAGAGATTTATTTTTTTATTATGTAATGCAGAACCCAAAATTTACAAAGGTTGTTTCTGGTGAACTGACTCAAGCCTCTCTGTTTTACTCATCTCCACCAGCGAATCTGCTGGATGTAAATTAGATAAATGTTTATTCTATCCTGTCTCACAAAGTCAAGACTAAAGCAGTCTGAGGTGAGAGAATAGAAGAAGTAGTATTTATCCATCTATACTCCACTTAAGATAAGAGGAATACTTTTTATAAATTACTTGACTTTCCCACAAAAGGGTAAGAAAATTCTTTAGTGTAATAAATTAAAGCAGAAATGCCGGGAACCAAAAAAATAGATGAGTTTACAGCGGAGAAATTAATTGCCGAGGCAAAAGCCGCACGGGAAAACGCTTATGCACCTTATTCAAATTTTAAAGTTGGAGCAGCACTACTCACCGAAGGCGGGAAAATCTTCTCAGGATGCAATGTGGAAAATGCATCACTTGGACTGACTCTTTGTGCAGAACGCAACGCTGTCGGGGCTGCTATCCTTGCAGGTGAGCGTCAGTTTAAAGCCATTGCTATTGTGACTGACGATGAACCACCTGCAACACCCTGCGGAGCGTGCCGTCAGGTACTGGCTGAATTCTCTCAGGAGCTGGAGATTATTACCGTTAATCTTGAAGGACATCGACTGGACTTCTTTCTCTCAGACCTTATCCCCCATCTCTACGAGCTTAAATAATTCACCTCTTTATCATCGCCTCAATGAATTCCACTATTGAGTGGAAGAGACGTTCTCTATTGTTGAGCGTTATAGTAAAAAGTCTGACATCCGCACGTTGTTTAACTTCTGCTATAAATCCTGTACCCTTGTTTGCAACAGTGGCAACCACCGGATTCTTAGAGTTCAGTATGTGACGGACTGTCTCCACAAATTTATCCGAGAAGCATTCCATCTTCCCGATTTCATCAATTATCAGGAGTATATTTTTATCTTCTGCCTCACTAATTTCAAATAGCGGAAGGACAATCTTCTCAAACGCCAGCACATCAACGCCATATTTACCAACTCTGTATGGAGACCTTATCTTCCTATGAGCAAGAACACCTCGCCGATTATCGGTCGTTATGATTTCAAATCCTTTGCGTTCTCCCTGTTCTCGGAGTTCGCTGGTGTAAAAACCTCTGAGTTGTAATCCTTTCTCCGTCTTTGCCCAGTCAACTACACGCTTGACCAACGTCGTCTTTCCCACTCCCGGCGTCCCTGTTATTAAGATATTCTTTATCATCGTTATATCCAATACGACTAACTCACCATAAGATTATCCTTTAAATTTCACCCGAATTTAGCGAATTTTATTTTATCTCCTTTTTGACGGGATTTCAATATTATAGCCGTGAAGCAGTCAGACGAACATAGACCTTCACATGGAGTCCCATTTTACCTGGCAGTCGTATTTTTTGGGTTTCTGGCAATAATAGCTCAGATAGTCTTTTTGCGCGAGTTCTTGATAGTAGCTTATGGGAATGAACTCTATATTGCTATTATTTTCACGTGCTGGTTTGCAGGAATCTCTGCAGGTGCATTTTTTGCCTCGTTCTTTATTGACCGCATAAATTTCCCACTTCGTACTTTAGTTATTCTTCTCATTGTCCAGTCGGTTCTTGCTCCCATTGATTGCTATCTTATCCGGGTGCTCCGTATAATTTTTTCTGTGGGTGCAGGTGAAATTTTTCCCTTCGGCAAATTTTTTCTTGCCACCACCATAACGCTTGTCCCTTTCACCATTCTAACAGGCATAAATTTTCCGCTAATGTGTCGGCATTTTTATCATCGGAGCAGAGCAGGCTCGGGTAGCGCCATCGGGGTAATTTACTGGATTGAGTCGCTTGGTAGCATTATTGGTGGTGCTGGATTTACCTTTTTACTTGTTAATGTCTTTTCTTCCTTCAATCTTCTTTCTGCTATTGCGGTTCTGGTGTCTGCAAATACTTTCTTTTTGGTCATAACCAGTAGAGCCTATCTCCCCGGAGGTCGTCTATACTCTATTGTGCTATTTTGTGTGTTCGTCATTCTGGGTATTTTTTATTTTTCCTCTCTTGCCAGAAAAGTCGAACACGAAAGCATCCTGAAGCGATGGGATTCCCTTGCTCCGGGTATTCGGCTTATTGATTCTATTGACACGAAGTATCAGAACCTTGCAATCTCCATCCAGGCAGGGCAATATAACATTTCCGCAAACGGAAAATTTATCTCCGCATTCCCCGACGATTTCGCCACTCCACAATCGCTCAATCTGGTCTTTACCCAGACAGCACATCCACCCCGACGTATCCTTATTATAGGTGGGGGCAACCCCGAACTCATTTACTTTGCTTTAATGCATAATCCTGAAAGAATTGATTATGTAGAACTCGATGACGCACTTATCCCTTTTCTGTTTCAGTATTTGCGTCCTGAGGTACGGCGTGCTATGGTAGACCGTCGCGTATATCTTCATTATACGGATGGACGAAGATTTATTAAGTTTGTTGCACCGCAACTCAATCAGCGCTACGACATCGTCTGGATAAATGTCCCTGACCCTTCAACAGTTGCTCTTAATAGGTTCTATACTGTGGAGTTTTATCGAGAAGTTAAGCGTATCCTGGCAGATGACGGAGTGGTGGCAACTCAAGTCTCCTCAGCTGTTAATTATTTCGGCGAGATGGTTCTTAACAATCTGGGCTCAATTGCCAAGACGCTCTCTGTCGTTTTCCCCAGGGTCATTGCCACGCCAGGTGAACGAGCTTTTCTATTTGCCACACCTGCTTCTGCGGATGTCCTTACCACTGACCCAGCTGTCTTAATCAATCGTTACAATAAGTCTCACATAACTATACCCAATTTTTCTCCTTATGTCTTTTATACACTCCTTGATGAATCGCAACGAAAATTTGTGAACCAGACCCTTCGCACTGCACTTCCCACGCTTCCCCTGAATTCAGACCTGCAACCACTTTCTTATTTTTACAACGTTGCTCTCTGGACATATTTCAGCGGGCTTAATGCGGACCGGGTCTTTACTTTCATCCGGCGCCTTCATTTGAGCTGGCTTGTTCTTATTGCCTGTGGGTTTCTGCTCCTGCGCTTCGCTTATATTTTTGTTCGTAGACTTCATACTACCGAGACCGGGAAACTCCGAATCGTGCGGTTTAACGGACTGTTTCTCCTCGCTGCTACTGGCTTTGCCGGGATGGCTGCTGAGATAATCATCCTTATTCTTTTCCAATCAATGTTTGGCTATCTTTATCAGAAAGTCGGGTTAATTGTCGCCTCGTTTATGCTCGGATTGGTCATTGGCGGGTTCTCCATCACAAAACTCCTTCCATCTTCATTAAAGAAAAGTATCTCTGTATTTTTGGTAACGGAACTAATTTTTCTTCTTTTTCTTATCGGGTTGTTTTTCTGGGTTTCGGTCATTTCGAAAGAATTCACTACTCCTCCGGGGATACGTGAAATTATGTTTTATTTGTTTACGATGCTGATTGGAGTTCTGAGCGGGATTGAGTTCCCACTGGTCGGACATATCCTCTTGCAAAGTCGCACTAAATCCGGCTATACCGCCGCTATTGTTGATTCACTTGACCATTTAGGTGCAACTTTCGGCGCTTTCACTACTGGCATTATCCTTATCCCTGCGCTTGGTATTGCTCAGTGTTTTCTGGCACTTGCTTTATTAAAACTGCTCTGTTTTGTGCTTCTTCTCTTCACGCCAGCTATGAGTTCACGTCCCCCACTGACAGCGCTGAAGTGAGTTAGCAACGACCTTATGCACTTTTCATTTGTCCTTTGCCAGATGAACCAGAAAAAAATAACGTTACGATGTGCCAGTAATTAAATTCATATAATTTGCTCTGTTGCAAAGATGGACTCAGTGGATAAAACGATTACTTAGCAATGACGTGGTGTTCTTTGATAGCTACCTCACCTCTGCCATAGACCCAGCTAAAGTGTTCTAAAAATCAAAAAACTGGCGCGTAAGGAAAAGTTGTCATCTCCTGGTTTCCTGGCTTCCTAATAGAAAAAAGAGCATCAATAAGGAATCCAGGAGACCAGGATAACTCTGCGATATTGAGATTTTTTGCTTTAATCAAAAAAGAAAATTAATCCTACGATATGCCTGCAACAAAACACATCTTGAGCTTTAGTGGAATCAAGGTCTGACTGAAGTTGTCCTCCTGGCTTCCTGGTCTCCTTATAGAAAAAAGAGTATTTATTAGGAATCCAGGAGACCAGGATAGGTCTGAAATAGTGAGATTCTTCGCTTTAATCAGAAAGGGAAATTAATACTACGAGATGCTTGCAACAAAGCACTTTTTCTTCTCTGTGTACTCGGTGAACTCTGTGGCTAAGATGAAAAGAGCAAGCCATACAGAGCTCAGAGTTTACTGAGATTTAGTAATCTGTGGTTTCAAGAAAAAATTTTTAATCACGAATGGGCGCGAATCTTCGTGAAAAGAAAAATTTATAACTTGCCACTGAGGACTCAGAGTGCACAGAGGTTATAATACAATTCTTTGTAGTACCGCTAAAAAGCCATTCCTTTCGCTTCAGCAGGAATATTACATATTTTAGGGTTGCAAGGAACTCCGT
>JAGHBZ010000193.1 GCA_021160705.1 Candidatus Sumerlaeota bacterium | reverse complement strand
TTCAGGGGAACCCAGGAATCTGATTATGTGGCTAATTGCGCCGTTGATGTTACCAATGCATATAATCGGCGAATTTGCAAAAGTGGTATCCCTTGCGTTGCGACTATTCGGGAATGTGTTTGGAGAAGACACACTTATAGGTGTATTTGCCCTGATTGGAATATTGTTACTAAGTATAATAGGAGTGCACACGCCGATGGTAGGATTTCCGCTACAGTTGCCATTTATGTTTCTTGCAATGCTAACAGGATTTGTTCAGGCGCTGGTGTTTGCGCTGCTATCAATGATTTATTTTATATTAGTCTTACCGGAAGAGGAACATTGAGGGAGCAGGAAAGATTGAGGAGAGATGGTGAAAAGAGAAGGCTGACAACTGGAAGAACAAATGTGTTTAAAAATGTTATGTCATAATGTTATGGAAATAATAAGGGAATATATTTAAGAGAAAAAACAGTAAGGAGGAGATTATGGATTTACAAACAGCATTAGTAATCAGCTACCCATTGAGTGTGGGAATAGCAGCGATGGGTTCAGCATTTGGACTCGGCAAAGCGGTGAGTGCGGCAATGGAGGCAACAGGTAGACAACCAGAGGCGTCGGCAAAGATACTTGTAAATATGGTAGTAGGAAGTGCATTTATAGAGGCACTGACGATTTATGCATTGGTCACAGTGCTACTGGCAAAGATGTTTGTAGGCTTCTAAAAGTCATCATAAAAGCAAATCTAACTACATAGCCAAATCTGGAGAATGTATAATAACATTTCCTGTTTGAAATTTGCAAATTGAGAGATGCATTTCACTGTATTCATTGAGGTCATTTGAGCGATTTGCTTAATCTCAATTGGGAGACTTTATAAGAGAATATTTAATTAAGGAGAGAGCCGGTGGGTAGCATATTAGAAATGTTGCGTACGCCTGAGACACAGCAGGCACTTGCACAGATACTAACGCAGATAGTAGCATTTCTAATTCTATTAGGGATATTGAAGAGGTTTGCCTGGAAGCCACTTGTAGGGATGCTGGATGCTCGGCGCAAGATAATTGCAGACGAATTCAAGCGCATAGAGGAGATGGAACAACAGGTAAAGGAGTTGCGTGAGGAGTACGAGGCAAAACTACGGAACATAGACGCGGAGGGACGCGCAAGGATTCATGAGGCAATAAAAGAAGGAAGACGAATAGCCCGAGAGATAACGGATAATGCACGAGTTGAAGCACAGCAAATACTTGAGCGAGCACGTCAGGGACTTGAGTTAGAGATTTCAAGAGCCAGAGTGGAGCTTCGTGATGATATTGTGGACATGGTGCTGATTACAGCGGAGAAACTTCTCCGAGAACGCCTGGATGAACCCAAACAACGAGAATTAATAGCGTCATTTATAGATGACCTGAGAAAAGTGTAGTATGGCTATAGAGAGGACAACAGCATTAGTGTATGGAGAATCTTTGCTCAACGTAGTCACACGTCTGGGTAAGAGGGAGGAATGTGTAAAGCAGGCACGTGAGTTAATAGAATTTCTGGAGCGTAATCCAAAGTTTAACATATTTCTTGAAGTCCCTAATATAAGTTCTGCTGAAAAAAAAGAAGTTATAGTGAGGTCTTTAAAGGGACGTATTGAGCAAGTCCTAATCAATTTAATCTTTATCCTGATTGACCAGAACAGGGCAACAGCCTTGAGAGAGGTGCTAGAGGCATTCCTTGAGCTGGAGGAGAAAGACCGTGGAGTCTATCACGCAGAGGTAAAGACTGCGCTCCCTCTTGACGAAGAGCAACGCCGATTACTCCAGGAGGCACTTCAGGAGCATACCGGATTTAGATTCCGAATATCGTTTAAGGTTGACCCACGGATTATAGGCGGGGTCTTTGTCAGGTTTGAGGATACAGTGATTGACGGTACACTCTGGGGAGGGTTGATGAAGATAAGGACGCAGCTGGAAAGCCTCTCGGTACATTAAGTCCGCCATCTATGTAATTTATGCCATTTCATTCTGAGACTCATTACACCTGGTATGTCTGCACCGAGCCGCTTAGATGGAGTTTCTCCGAAACTCTATTAAAGAAATGGAGCGGTATAAATTTTATTCGTCAAATTTCAAAAAAATAATTGGCTGTGAAGCAAAAGCTGGAGGGAGATTAAACCTGCTGATGATAACTCAGTGAGAAGAAAGCAGACGCTGATAATCTTCGGGGGTGTTGACGTTTAGAATGACACCGGGGTCTGAGACTTGAAGAATATCAATATTCTCCTTGGTCTCCTTGATAATGTCACGAAGAGTAATGTTGAAGGGGGCGGACTTAATTTTCGAGAACAGCCAGCGGGGCAAAATAATTGGATGTCCACGCTGACCGTTATAAGCAGGAATAACAATTTTGTTTCTGGATGTAGCAGACCAGTGGTGGATGAGTGCAGAATACGTTTCAGGGCGAACAGCAGGATGGTCGACCGGGACAATTAGCAATGCCTTAACGTAATCTTCGGTAGTGATGACGGCGAGCCTCACAGAGGAGAACTGTCCGTGCTGTGGAGTAAAATTGATGATGACCTCTGCGTCTGGGAGGTAGAGTTGTGTTAGAGCTTTGTGTTGTGCAGTAGTGGTAACGACAGCAATTTTAGAGAGTCCAATAGAACGCAGGTGCTCATAAATTTCTTCAACAAAGGTGTGATTTCGATAAGTCAGAAATGCTTTCGGACGTCCGAGACGTTTGCCACTCCCTGCGGATAAAATAACAGCCTTTATATCTTTCATATTTTTTGAGGAGAGCATAAATCCTGCCCGTCTTTCTTGATATAAAACAATCCTCCAGAGCCAGATTCTTAGAGTCAATGTTTTTGTTGATTTGACTTATCTGATTATCCCTTTTAGTTTATCCATATCAAATTTTAACTACATTTAATTGTGGGAGGAGGTGAATGGACAATGATGAACCACATCTGGATATGGCTTATTCTCTTCGGGATACTGGTGGGAATATTTACCACCACGACAGAAGCGATAAAAGCAGAAACCCTGCCAGAACGAATAGAGGCGGTAAAGTCAATGGGAAGTACGTTGACGAAGGTATGCTGGGATAAGTCAAAAGTGGCAGTGGAGATTTGCATAGAATACATAGGATTGATGGCACTATGGCTGGGTCTGATGAAGATTGCGGAGGAGGGAGGACTGGTAGCGTTTCTAGCGCGACTGGTGCGCCCTGTGATGAGGTTGCTATTTCCAAGTATTCCCAAAGACCATCCTGCAATAGGAGCGATGCTGATGAACATCTCGGCAAATATGTTAGGGCTGGATAATGCGGCGACACCGCTGGGGTTAAAAGCGATGAAAGAGTTGCAGACACTAAATCCAGAGAAAGACACAGCGACCAATGATATGATAATGTTTCTTGCGATAAATACATCCAGCGTGACGC
>JAGHBZ010000161.1 GCA_021160705.1 Candidatus Sumerlaeota bacterium | reverse complement strand
GATTCAGCTACGAATTTATCTGTCCTGTTCCCCACCAGAAAACTTGAAAAAACGATATTTTTAATCCCTAATTTGTGTGCCATCTCCACAAGCTCTGGCATTTGGGCAACATTCCGGCGGGTAATCACAAAATTGAATGTCAGCCTGAAATATGGGTTATTAATTTTTTTTACCATCTCTGTGAGGTGCAGAAGATTCCGCCAGAAAAGCTCATAATCCAATCCACGACGTATCTCAGTCATTGTTTCTCTGTCAGTCCCGTCAATGGAGACTTTTATTTCGCCACAGGCACGTATAATCTTACCCAGGGTCTTAGCGTCGGGAAGAATAGTCAGGTTAGTGGTTATGGAGAATTCAATCTTCAGCCTGAGCACGTCTTCAAGAATTGTATAAAAGATAGGTGCAAGAAGTGGTTCACCTGTCCCACTTAATTCAACAAACATAAGCCCGGGCAGGATTTCTTTCCGCACAACCTCATAGACTTCCGGCTCAAGGTCCATAGATTTCCACTCTGGTTCCACACTCCGAACACAGGTAATACACCTGAGATTACAACGTGTTGTGGGAGTAATCCAGGCATAAATTGGATACGCCGGTGCACGCGAGGTGGATAAACGTCGCGCAAGCGAATTCATCTTACGCCGCATTAGCTTCCTGAACGGCACCCTGCTGGAGAGATATAATGGATTTGCCATACTTACCCTACAATAAGATGGAGTGATAATCTAAACTCTCATTATTAATCCAACACAATTAATGTAATGATATTACCTCACATACTTTAACGACACGCTTATTTTTATTGCACGGTCAAAGATTTAATCTTAAAATGGTTTTTGACTGTAGAGCAAGGCATAAATAATAAAATAATTGGTGGACTGAAAAAAACAAACAAGGATACGCAAATATCTATAACAAAAGAGGCGAAAAAATGAGGAGTGAACCTCGCTGGAAAAATTATCCTGACATCGTCAGGAATCTGGGAAAGCGGGTTTGGACTTTATTTAAGAGGAGAATGAACTCTTCGTGCCCAAATACTACCAATCAGACACTCCCTATTAACAAATCTATCTCTGGAAGACGGCGTTTCCTTAAGCAAAGTCTTCTCAGGTTATTGGGAGCAATAGCAGTTGTTACTTTCCCACAGCAAACGCTGGCAGTATTGGACAGGAAAAAGACCGCCGAGCAATTCCCTGAAGACCTCCTATATCACAAACGCTCAATCCTGAGCACGGAGGGTATGCTGGGAACGGGCAGTTTTCCGTCCTCACCACCACCATTATATAAGAACTATCCGAACGTTAAGAAAATCCCTCTTCCTGACTTCACGGACAAAGATTTGACTGGAGTCGAAAAAGTAATCCGACGCCGTCGCTCAATTAGACAATTTTCACAGTCCAAACTCACACTCCTGGAATTATCAAGAATACTTCAGTCCGCTGCTGGAATTACTGAGAGACGTAGAGGTTTTCGTGCCGCACCCTCTGCAGGCGCTACTTACCCTATTGAGATTTACTGTATAGTCAACAATGTGGATGGGCTGGCTCAGGGTATATATCATTATGAGGTAAACCAACAGGCGCTCGCACTCATTAAGTCCGGCGATTTCTCCAGCAAAATTATGCAATCCGCTTTGTATCAGAAATTCGTCGGCAAGGCTAATGTGGTAATCGTTCTGACCGCTATATTTAACCGCACGCGCTGGCGTTACAAAGAACGAGCGTATCGCTACATCCTGATTGAAGCGGGTCACATCGGTGAAAATATTTATCTCACCGCCACCGCATTAGGACTTTCTCCCTGTGCAGTGGGTGCTTTTATGGATACCAGAGTTAATGCCCTACTGGAGCTCAACGACTGGCACGAACAAGCCATATACCTCCTCACCATCGGCAAATAACTTTAGGGGTCAGTAACTCTAGGGGTCAGACCTCAGAATCACTAAAGTTTAATTTTTCATTATCCGTGAGAATCAAAGATGATGGTGTAGGAATCTGAATTATTACTTTGCTGACTTCCCTGAATGTGCGAGTTATACTCCTCTTTAGGCTTCCTTATAAATTTTTCCTTAACTGTAAAGAGTACAGGAATCCAGGAGATAAAGCGTTAGAGGGTCGTCTATTAAGAACACATCTAACATTTACAGTCATTTTGCAGGGTGGTATATCAGAGAAAAAGTTATTGAGCAAATCTGGTATCATCTGGATAAATAGTTATTGTTTGCGGTCATTCAATAATAAGGCAGGACTATTAAACGTTTTGTTTTTCCGCATAATGAGGGGTAGACTAAACAGCCAGGAGTTTGCTTCCCCTGATTGCAAGACATAAAAATGAAAACCATTAAAGCAGAAAAGCAGGATTATTTTTTTCTCGGGCTGATTTTCCTGGTGTTTTTTCTGCTCCTTTTTTCCATCTGGCAGGACGACTACATAGACAATGTCTTTTATTACTATTACCTTTCGTCTTTTTTATTTGATGGGGATGTAGACATTTTAAACGATTATTTTCTCTCAAATAATTCTTTTCTAATTTTTAAGAGCACCTATTTCGGGGTTGGCCCAAAGGGATTGCTTACAAATCTATTTGCTATTGGCAGTGCTGTGTTATGGTTTCCGTTCTTATTACTCGTTCGTCTATTTGCCCTGATTGTGCCGATATATTATCCTTATGTGGTGTCCTGGATAAGCGATAGATATTCCTATCCATACCGTGCAGCGATTTCTTTTGGGACGCTGTTTTACGGACTACTTACCCTCTTCTTAATTTATGCAATTTGCCGCACCCTATTCAGGCGACGGACGAGTTTCTGGGCGAGTCTTGGTGTCGTATTTGCCAGTCCGTTGCCCGCATATATTTTTCACTACTCCTCTATGTCGCATACGCTCTCGGCGTTCAGTGTTGCACTCCTGGTCTATCTCAGCATTCGCCATCGGCATTTTAGGAGTTTACATTCTTACATACTCATTGGTGGCGTTGTCGGACTGGCAACGCTTGTGCGCTGGCAGAATATTATATTTTTACTTATCCCATTATCGTTTGTGATTCAGCATTTTCGCCAGCTCTATAAAAAAGAGCGCATTCGAATACGAAAGCACATAAGATACCTCGTGGTAATGCTGGTGGTCATAATTGCCACTTTCTCACTCCAGATGTTCTACTGGTATGCGCAACTTGGTAATTTTCTGACGGTTCCTCAGGGGAAAGGATTTCTTAGATGGACGAGTCCAGTTATAGGCAAGGTTCTTTTTTCCGGCTGGCACGGACTCTATTATTGTCATCCGCTCCTATTTTTAGCAACGCTGGGTTTGCTCCTACTTTTTATTCGATGCCGATTAAAACTCTTTTCATTGACCCTGATACTCTGTTTTGTGCTCCTCACTTATATCAATGCAATCGCTAACGACTGGTTTGCGGGTAACTCCTTTGGTGCACGTCGGTTCTGCTCGCTTATACCTGTGCTTGGCATTGGTCTTGCTGCGTTTTTAGATTTATTTCGCCATAAGTGGCGGTTTATTGTCCCAATCCTCATACTTACTGCAATTGTTATGAACTTTTTATTTTTGATAGTATTTCTGCGAGGGATATTTGACTTTTATTTTTTAGAAGAAATCTTTAATTTCCGAGAGCAGATTCTCAGGGTACTACCAGCGTTTCTTGGCACACTTCACCTCAACTCCCGCATATTCATAGCAATCCTTATGGACAATGCCACTACTGAGGGAATTGCACTGGCTTTGATAGGTGGGTTTATCGTCTTTTCCACGCTTCTGTTAATCGAAAAGAACTTCTTTGTAAAACTTGAGAAAAAATCTCTACTGCTGTTTGTCTTTTTTATTATTGGGGTTTTCATCTTAAACGCACTTATGTTTTTTCGCGCTCCTGAACCTGATAAAGGAGGGCTTCTCTTCCGACAGGCGCTACTGGACTCTACTCCGCCGAAGCAAAAAGAACAAATTATCACCAAATTGCTTAAATACAAATGGCGTAATCCTTTAATTTATCTGTACACATATATTGTTCTTCGGCGTACGGATTTAGTGCCAGAGATGTTAGATGCGCTCTATGAGATAAGTCCGAGGCTGTGGGCAAAATGGGTTAATTGGTTGCCTTTGAAATATGTGGGCGTGGAGAATCGTCGTCGTGCTGCTATTTTCAAAACAAGACCAGTTGCGCCTACTATGGAGGACATCTTTGACAAAAGATTGGAGAAACTTCGTGCAGAAAGACAAAAAAGTGCTGTCATCTCCTTGCTCAAGGAAAAGTTAAAGTATAAGCCGTTTGATGCTGGCACGATTAAAGAAATGATTGATATATACGAGAAGAAACTGAAAAATACTCTTAAAGTTCACCAGCTGGAGACCGAGTTGCGAAAGATTCTTGAACTGCGATTGCAAAATTATCTCCGCCACGAAGATGCGGTTAGACCCTTTCACTTTATAGTGCTTGGTGGAAATATTGAGAGATTTAAGCTTTTAGGAAAACTTTACGAAAAACACGATGACCTGCTGAAAGCAAAGAGGCTATATGATGCGATGTATTCAAGAACCGAAGACCCCTACTTTAGCCAGCGGAGTTTGCTCGTTGAGGCAAAACTCGAAAAAGCAGAACCTGAGAAAGTGGTAGACGAGATTTTTTCTACCTCTGAAACCGTATTATCAGAAACGATATTGACTCTTGCAGAGTTCTGTCTGGAAAGAAAAAAATTATCTCTTGCTCTGAAGGTGCTGATAACTGGTTTGAACCAGTATCCGTATGATTATGAATTGCAAAAAAAACTAATTAAGGTATTGAAAGAGTATCAGGAATCCGATATACCAATTAATCGTTTGATGAGTGAGAAAATAGAGAGCCCCCTTTACTGGCCAGTGG
>JAGHBZ010000273.1 GCA_021160705.1 Candidatus Sumerlaeota bacterium | reverse complement strand
AACCATTGCCGAGACCGAAGACTTTGGTGTACTCCGAATAGTTGTGGATAAACCGGATTTTGCGTTGCAGGTCTTGAAGGCAAACGGGTTTGTCTCCAGATTCACAGACATTGTTGGGGTTGAGGTGGAAGATACACCAGGGGGGCTGGCAAATATCCTCAAGGTTCTTTCGCAAAACGATATTAATGTTGAGTATATGTATGGGTTTCTGGAAAAGTCGGGCAATAAGGCTCTTTTAGTCTTCAGGTTTGATGACCCGGATTCCGCAATTGATGTTCTTACTAAAAATAATATCACCGTCCTCAGGAAGGAGGATGTAGTAAACCTATAAAAATGGAGATTGCATACTGGAATAAGGAAATAGAAACCATAGACCGGGATTCGTTAAAACACCTGCAGTTAAAGTATTTAAAGGAGACTATTGGCTACGCACTGAGGACGTCTCTATACAAGAAAAGATTGCAGAAAGCAGGTATAACCTCTCCGGATGACATAAAGAGTCTGGACGATTTAAAAAGAATCCCATTTACCACAAAAGATGACCTCCGGGAGAGTTATCCCCGCGGATTGCTCGCTGTGGACATAGGTGATGTCATTAGAATCCATACGTCAAGCGGGACTACCGGGACTCCCACAGTAATTTATCATACACAGCAAGACCTGAACAACTGGACTGAACTCCTTGCACGCTGTATCATTGCTACCGGAGCAACGCGAAACGATGTGTTTCAAAATATGATGAGCTACGGACTCTTTACCGGTGGGTTAGGACTACATTATGGTGCTGAGGCTGTGGGGATGATGGTCATTCCTGCCGGAGGCGGCAATACCAGACGACAGATTAAACTTATGAAGGATTTTCGCACTTCTGTCATTCATATTACACCAAGCTACGCATTGCACATTGCCTCTAAACTTGAGGAGTTTGGCGTGTCTTTGAACGAACTGGCACTGAGAAAGGCTTATCTGGGCGCAGAACCTTATTCTGAAAATACCCGCAGAAAGATTGAAGACCTGCTCAGAATTGATGTCTATAATTCTTATGGTCTGAGTGAAATGAATGGTCCGGGTGTTAGCTTTGAGTGCGTTTATAAGTGCGGTATGCACACCTGGGAAGACAACTATATACTGGAGGTAATTGACCCGAAGTCTGGCGAAAACCTTGATGATGGAGAAGAAGGCGAACTCGTGTTTACCACTCTACGCAGACAGGCTACTCCTCTCCTGAGATATCGCAGTCGGGATTTAGCATATATTCTGCCGGGTGATTGTGAGTGCAAACGCACACATCGCCGTCTCTCCCGAATTACTGGCAGAACTGATGATATGTTAATTATAAATGGCGTAAATGTGTTTCCGTCGCAAATTGAAGAAGTAATTATGCAATTCCCGGAAGTAGGGCATAACTACCAGATTTACATTGATAAGCAAGAAAATTTAGACAAGTTGATTGTAAAAGTGGAGATTTATTCCAAGCTGTTCACAGGCGATTTAGCGGAACTTGAAGCACTAAAACGACGCATTAAAGATGAGCTCCGGGCGTCAATTGTAATCAACCCCACAGTAGAGTTGCACGAGCCGGGGAGTCTCCCGGTATTTGAAGGAAAGGCTCAAAGAGTCGTGGATAAAAGACCCGCCTTATAGGAGGGAGATTATGGCAAAACAGGTGAATGTATTTTTAGATAACAGACCGGGTAGATTAAAGTCCGTTGCTGAAGTGCTTGCTCAGAACAATATAAATGTCCGCACAATGACCCTTAACGATAGAGGCGAATATGGATTGATGAAACTCATTGTTGATAAACCGGAAAAGGCTTATCTGGCTTTATCCGAGAAGCACTTTGCCTGTGCGTTGAAGGATATTCTGGCTATTCTGGTAGAAGATAAGCCCGGCAGCTTCTTTAAAATCGCCACCGTCTTCTTCAAACACAATATAAATATCCTGGATGCCTATGGATATGTTGTTGAATCTGGCAAAGAAGCAGTGCTGTGCATTGAAGTAAAAGATATTCCAAAAATAAAAGAAATTGTTGAAAAAGAAGGATTCAAAATCCTTGAAGAAGACCAGCTCCACGAACTTTAGAAAATACTCCACACAATCCAGCCCTCGAATCTGCTTCCTTATAACATTTTACTACTGGAGATTTAACAAATGAAATCTGTACCACTTTATTGTTCGACATAGCTCCGAAGTAACGCCCTATACGTAGTCCGGTGCGTCAGCACCTGGATTAATGGCTCATTTCAAATAGAAAGTCCTCTGTTGCAAAGTTAGTATCCGTTTATAAAACAATTATTTACCAATGAGGTGGTCTTTTTTGTCATAACACAGGAGTCTTTTCAGCTCTCTCATAGAGCTCTCCTAAGGAATTCTGAAAATCGAAAAGGGTGGGCGGAAGAAAAAGCGTTGTCTCCTGGCTTCCTGGTCTCCTTATAGAAAAAAGTATTAATAAGGAATCCAGGAGAGCAGGATAACTCTGAGATAGTGGGCTCTTTCACTTCAATCAGAAGGTAAAAATCAATACTACGATATGCCTGCAACAAAGCAAATCACGAACTTTAGTGATTCTGAGGTCTGAGAGGCTGTCCGATAATGCGAAAAATGAGAAAATGTAACCAGACAGTTAATTCTGTAACCTTAATAATTTCAGGCATATTTCTGCGAACCAGATGGTTAATAATTTGTTAAAAATTGAATTGTCGGACAGCCTCTCTGACCCCTAAAGTTATATTAGCCGAAGATGGCGGTGCCTATGCGGACAATATTAGCACCTTCTTCCACAGCGACGGTATAATCATTTGTCATACCCATTGATAGGTAACGCATTTCTACACGGGGCAATTGCAGTTGGGCAATTTCGTTATAAATCTCACGCAGACGACGAAATATAGGACGGGTATCTTCAGGCTCAGCAAAGTAAGGCGCCATTGTCATTAAGCCAAGAATATTAATTCGGTCAAACCTCTCGGAGATGGTACGAATAAGATTAATGGTATCCTCAGGGGCAATACCAAATTTAGTCTCCTCGCCTGCCACGTTCACTTCCACAAGACACTTAAGTGTAATATCAAGTTTTTCGCCTGCCTTTTGCAATGCCTCAGCTAAATGGAGCCGGTCAAGGGAGTGTATCATATAAAACATTCGTGCGACCTGTTTTGCCTTGTTTGTTTGAAGATGACCAATAAAGTGCCACTCTATATCAGGGGGCAATTGCTCAATCTTGGGTTTAGCCTCCTGAAAACGATTCTCCCCCAGTACACGATGTCCACAGGCTAAGACCTCTTTTATCTCCTGGATTGTGCGATTCTTTGTTACAACTACCAGTTTAATCTCATCAGGATTTCTCCCTGCGCGTTCAGCTGACTAGCGAATATTCCTCTGCACTTTCTCAAGATTTTCACGAATGCCCATTTTCTCTTTTCCTTTATAGTAAGTAATAGTTATTGCCAATACAGGGGTAATATCTCGAAAATATAGTATATAGATTATTAGGATACGATAGCAGAAAGCAAACACATTTTAGATTAGCAACCAGTGCTCATTTGCAAGAACCAGATAAAACGCAATATGGTGAATATTGAAAAATATTTAGCACGGCTTATCAAACCCCAGCGATATATTAATACTGAGTTAAATGTTGTGAAAAAAGACTGGGAGAACGCAAAGGTAAAGATTTGCCTTGCGTTTCCAGATGTTTATGAAGTGGGAATGTCGTATTTTGGGTTTCAGATTTTATATGAGCTGGTCAACAAGCACCCGGAGTATCTGGCAGAGCGGAGCTATACACCCTGGATTGATTTTGAAAAAATTATGCGCAGTGAAGGTGTGGAGCTCTTCTCCTGGGAGAGTCGCCGTCCACTGAAGGAGTTTGATATAATTGGATTCACCCTTCCCCACGAGTTGAATTTTACTAATGTGCTTACTATGATTGAGCTGAGTGGTCTGGCGATTGAGTCATCAGCGAGAGCTGAGCCGTTTCCTCTAATAATCGGTGGTGGTGAATGTGCCCTTAGTCCTGAACCTATGGCACCGTTCTTTGACGCCTTCGTCCTGGGGGATGGAGAAAACATTATTATGGATGTTCTTAGAATCGTTAGCAGAGCGAAAGAAAATAGTGATTTAACAAAAGAAGAAATTCTTGCTGAATTGCAGGCGCTGGACGGAATTTATGTTCCATCGTTTTATGAATTTGACTACGATGACGATGGCAGGATAACGGATTTCAGACCTCGCAAAAATGCACCAGCAGTAGCAAAGCAAAAAAGGAAATTTGTTCGCCAGCTCATCAGCCTAAAAACAAGTCAACAGGTCACACGCCCTTTAGTACCACTGATGCGCATCATCCACGAACGCGCAGTAGTAGAGGTACGACGTGGGTGCACTGCGGGATGTAGATTCTGCCGGGCAGGTATGATTAATCGACCAATAAGAGAACGAGCGGTCCGACGAATTGTTGAGCTCGCCCGCTCCAGCATTAAAGAAAGTGGCTATGATGAGGTTTCTCTCCTTTCATTGAACACGATAGATTACACTCAGTTGCCAGAATTGATTGATGAGCTAGACAAAGAGATGAGACCAGAAGGGGTATCAATAGGACTTCCATCGTTACGCATTGGCGGATTTGCTCTGGAGATAGCGGACAGGGTCGCCGGAGTCCGTAAATCTGGACTCACGTTTGCCCCGGAGACCGGCACAGAACGGCTTAGCCGTGTGATTAACAAACCCTGGAACAGAGCGACGTTTCTGAACATCGTTGATGAAGTGCTACGTCGGGGATGGCGTACCATTAAGCTTTATTTTATGATTGGTTTACCCACTGAGACGTTTGATGACCTTGATGGAATTGTGGAGTTAATCAGGACAGTGGCTAAGAAGGGACGAGCACAGTGCGGCAGAAAATTCCAGCTCAATGTCACAATTTCGCCGTTTGTCCCAAAGCCTCATACTCCGTTCCAGTGGGAAGCACAACTCCCGGTATCAGAATTGCAAAAGCGGCTTGATTACATAAGGAGTAAGACAAGACTTCCTAATGTGAAAGTAATAGATGCTGATTGTAATCAGAGTTTTCTGGAGGGAGTACTCAGTCGAGGAGACCGACGACTCGCAGAGGTGATTAAAGAAGCCTGGCACACCGGCGCGAGATTTGACAACTGGCAGGAGTGTTTTAATCTGGAGTTATGGCAGGAGGCGTTCAGAAAAGTTGGGCTTCAACCGGAGTGGTATGCGAATCGGGAACGCACGGAAGACGAGCGTCTACCCTGGGACCATATAGACTGCCGGGTGAATCGCTCTTTCCTTAGAAATGAGCGCCAGAAGGCATATCAGGAGGTATTAACGCCAGATTGCGCTATTGAAGGCAAATGTACAGAGTGTGGTGTATGCCAGCAGACTGGATTTAGCAATGAATTGGCGACAGCAGTGAGCAGCACAACCCGGACTGGAAAAACCGAAAAGCCCCAGAACAATTTTCAGCTCCATACCACCCCATCTTTCAGGGTACGGATGTTTTACTCTAAAAAAGGAGACCTGCGATTCTTATCTCATCTTGATGTTACAAAATTGCTCTTGATTCTGCTGCGCCGGGCAGAGTTGCCACTGACATACACAATGGGCTGGAATCCGCAACCCAGAGTCCAGTTTGCACCACCACTACCATTGGGCTACGAAGGCGAAGCAGAGATTGTTGATGTCTGGCTTTACGAACCCGTTGACTTCCCTCTGGTTCTGGAAACGCTCAACTCTCTTGCACCCCAAGGGCTTAGTTTCACACGACTCCAAAATGTAGAAATTCGCTCCCCTTCTATTGAGACACTGGCACAAAGCGCTGAATATTTGTTAATATTTCCCGCTCATACCCTCACGTTTTCTGTGCCAGACCACAACCTGAAAGGATTACTTAATATTTCAATCCAAAGAGCAGGGGAAAGGACTTCTGTTCGGTTGCATATTTCCTTAAGACCCGGAGAATACAAAAACCCGCTAAATCTCCTTAGCCAGTTTGCGGGAAGAAAACTGAAGATGGCTGATGCTGAATATCTTTCACGACAAAAGATTTTTCTGAAAACATAAAGAAGTGATTAATAGCACTGCATAATAGCCAATGAATCTTCTGCTGATAAATCCCTGGATATACGACTTTGCTGCTTATGACCTGTGGGCAAAGCCACTTGGATTGCTCTACATCGCTTCAGTCCTGCGTCTGGCTGGTCTGCAAATCTCTTTTATTGACTGTATGGACAGACATCACTGGAGTCTGCAGGGGACTTTGATTCGTGAAACAGAATTTGGATGCGGTAAATACCACGCTGTGGAGGTTCAAAAACCAGAGCACCTGAACTTCGTCCCCCGCAGGTATAAACGATATGGAATACCAGTTGAGGGGTTTATCGCTGACCTGAGTAAATGTGAGAAACCCTCAGCAATCCTTGTTACCAGCGGGATGACATATTGGTATCCCGGGGTTATAGATGTTATCAAGCGATGCCGGGAGATGTTTCCAGAGACGCCAATAATTCTCGGTGGCACATATCCGACCCTGATGCCAGAGCACGCAAAAGTGCATAGCGGTGCGGACATTGTTGTTAGTGGTGAAGCTGAACTCCAGATTTTTGATGTTCTTTCAGACGTTTTAGGCGAAGTGATAACTCCGCCTGAGATTGCGCCAGATAACCTTGACACCTTGCCCTATCCCGGTTTGGACATTTATCCTCATCTTTCTTATGCAGTGGTGCAGAGCTCCCGCGGGTGTCCATTTAGATGCAGTTATTGTGCCTCAAGAGTTATCAGCCCACAGTTTCGGCATCGGTCGCCAGAGAGAGTCGCAGAAGAACTTCGTTACTGGGAGGAACGTTTTCAGATTCAGGACTTTGCTTTTTATGACGATGCATTGCTGGTTGAGGCAGAAAATTATTTTATCCCGATGATGGAGCAATATCTCTCGCTGGGCGGCACTGCTCGATTTCATACACCTAACGGGCTTGATTGTACTTCAATTGACGATAACCTTGCACGGTTGATGAAACGAGCAAATTTCAAAACCCTCCGATTAAGTCTGGAGACCGCTTCTCCTGAACAATTAGCGCATCTCAACCGACGCACTGACTCAGTTGCCCGGATGCGCCTCGCTGTTGAGGCTCTCCGTGCAGCTGGATTCACTCAGCGTGAAATAGGGGTTTATCTATTGGTCGGAGTCCCCGGGCAGACACTCCAGCAGGTCAAAGAAAGTATAGACATTGTCCTTCAGATGGGTGCCAATCCGCGTCTGGCTGAATATTCACCAATCCCTCACACTACACTCTGGAAAGAAGCTGTTGAAATTGTTAAACCACTGGACATCGCTGATGAACCATTGTATCACAATAATAGCGTTTATTTCAGACTGTTAGATGAATATAAAGATGACTCGTTGTCTGAGTTGCGGAATTATATCTACGCGAGAATAAAAGAACGAACAAGCAATGAGTATAATTGACTTAACGATATTCACTGCACGAATGCACTTTGGGGTTGTGATTCTGGCATTACTATCGGCAGGTATAGTCACTGCAATCGTCTCCTTTATGCTGATTTCTGCCGCTCTAAGAAAAGACGACACAAAGAAAGACCACAAAGAACATGAATAATAGAGCACGACAACAATACCCTGAACGCCTTTATTTCTTAGGTGCATTGGTACTTATAGTGGCGATTTATCTACCAGCCCTGATGGGGAGATTTGTATGGGATGATGTACTGCTGATTGTTCATAACTCCAGGATAAAGTCCTGGCAGGGAATTATAGACGCTTTTCGGCTGGATTTCTTTTACGGCATTACTGAAATACCTCGCATCACATATTATCGCCCCTTAATAACTATTCTTAATGTGATTACATATCAACTCTTCGGGCTTAAGCCATTCTTTTTTCATCTTGAGAATCTGCTCCTTCACATAGCAAATGTCGGATTGGTGTATTTTCTTTTGCGGCTGGCATTCAGAGCGAGTCCAATGGCTTCGTTCTTTGCCTCATTGATATTTGCGGTACATCCTGTAAACACAGAAGCAGTGGCTTTCATCTCTGGTCGGACTGACCTGCTGGCGACATTCTGCTTCCTGCTTGCGCTGGTCACCATCAATCTACGCCATTATCATCAGTTGACCTCCACAAAACTATTTGTGTTCTTAACTTTTGTGTTTTATGTCGCTGGATTACTGGCAAAAGAACACGTCGTGGTGCTTGGTCCAGTCATTTTATTGATTGACTATTTCCAGAGCAAAGCACAAACCCCTCAATCATACCTCCGTCAGTCGCGCTCATTTATACTGAGCATATCTGCATTATGGTTATCAATAACGTTTGTGTATTTTTTTGTGAGGTTCTTTTTAATTAAAGGTATTGGAGCAGGTGCCTACCCCGGTGGCACGTTTCTCCTCACAATGCTTACAATGGCAAAGGTGTTCTGGCATTATATCTATCTACTTATTTTGCCCCTGAGCCAGCTGGCGTCGTATCAGAATTTCTTTATGGTCGTGGGAATGCCGGGCACGTTTTCCACACTACACATCATCCGCCTGGTATTGGCTATTATCGGAGTCCTTATTTTTATCGGATTGTCTATAATTTTATTCCTGACTAAAAACTGCTATGCTTTACCACTCTGGTGGTTTATTCTCACGCTTGCTCCTGTGCTGAACATCGTGCCATTTGGTATATGGTTGGCTGAACGGTTTCTCTATCTGCCGTCAGTTGCTCTTGCAATTATATGTGCATTTGTTCTTGAGTATCTATGGCAGAAAACCAGAGCGCAAAACCAATATCTGGTCTCCGGACTCGCAATTTTGCTCATATTATTTTATTCAGTTCTTGCGTTTCAGCGAAGTCTGGTCTGGCGGACAAACGACTCACTCTGGCGTGACATTTTATCTAAAAACCCTCACAATGACGTCGCACTCGGCAATCTGGCTGAGTTAATGCTCGCTAAACATAAGTATAAGGATGCCCTCTCTTATGTAGAAAATGCGCTTCTCTACCAGAACACGGTTTTACGCCCCTTATTACTTCGCATTAAAACTCAGGTATTGATAAATTTAAAGCAACTGGACGAAGCTGAACAAACACTCGCACAACTTGAGCAGACTCACTACAATCCTGCGCGGGTGGTGTACTTTAAAGGACAACTCGCACTCCAATGCGGCAACACAAAACAGGCTCTTCAATATTTTCAACAATCTTCACAACTCGCCCCAGACCTCATAGCGCCTCGTGTCGCTCTGATAAAGTATTACCTTAAACAAAACTATAACTTTGAGCAGGTTCGACGCCTCGCTCTGGAAATACTCAGAATCAACCCTGACTACGCTTATGGGTATCTCTATCTGGGCATCGCAGAGCAACATACTGGTAATCCATTAAAGGCTATTAAATACTTTCAACAGGCAATCCACAGAGAACCAAAAAACCCGGAACATTATTTTTTCCTTGCTAATCTCTATGACGAGCTGGGCAACAAAGATAAGAAATATCTTCATCTCGCACTCCGCACCTATGGAAAAGTCCTCTTCCTTGACCCTGACCATCTGGACGCTATGCTGAATATGGGATTGACTTATGTGAAAATTGGTAAACTCCTGGAGGCTAAAGAACTCTGGCAGCGTATCCTTCAGCACGACCCGGATAACTACGAAGCCAGAGCAAATCTCGCCCGGCTCGCAAAAGATTTACTCAGGTCTCACTAAACTACTTGCATTTTTTATTCGCTCCCTACTAAAGTATTTTTACATTATTTCATTAAACGAGGGAATCCGCGATGAAATGCGACCTCCTTATTAAAGGCGGGAAAATTTTTACTGCCGAAGAAAGCTTTAAATGTGATATTGCCATAAAGAATGATAAGATTATTGCCATCGGTAAAAATCTTCCATCCAGAGAAGCAAAACGTGTCATCAACGCACAGGGGAAATATGTCATCCCCGGCGGGATTGACGTGCATGTGCACTTTGAACTCCCGTTCTGTGGCACTGTTAGTGCAGACGACTTTTATACCGGCACAAAAGCCGCCGCCTGTGGTGGTGTGACCACTGTTATTGATTTTGCTACCCAGGATACAAAACGAGGACTCCTGGCTGGCATTGAGGCACGTCGAAAAATAGCTGACCCAAAGGTATGTGTGGATTATTCACTCCACGCCTCAATCATTCGCTGGACCGAGCGCACCCCTTTGGAAATCAGCGAAGCTATCACCTATGGAGTACCTACGTTTAAGATGTTTATGATTTATGAAGAAGAGGGCTGGCAATCCGATGACGCAGCGTTATTCTCGGCACTTGAACTGAGCGACTTGTTCAACTTCAGACTGATGGTTCACGCTGAAAGCGAACGCGTGATGAAATTGCTGATTAACCACTACCTGAAACAAAAAAAATCAGTGGGGGCGTATGGACATACCCTTTCCAGACCCAATTTTATTGAGGCTGAAGCCATTCAACGCGCTATTACCTGGACTGCGGTCACTGGAGGGCGACTCTACATCGTCCATATGTCAACCAGTGAAGGAACTGACCTGGTGAAGACTGCTCAGGCTGAAGGCGTGAACGTCCTCGCAGAGACCTGCCCTCAGTATCTACTCCTGCAGGACGACGTCTTTAAAGACAAAAAAACCGGACATTTGTATGCCACCTGTCCACAGATTAAAAAGAAAGAAGATAATATGCGTCTATGGCTTGGAATTATGGATGGCGAAATCTCAGTTGTCTCTACTGATACCTGCACCTTTACCAAAAAACAGAAGGCTCTCTGGAAAGGCGACTTTACTAAAATCCCTTATGGACTGCCCGGTGTAGAAACGCTTATCCCATTGCTGTATACCTATGGCGTATGCGAAGGCAGAATAACGATGAATCGGCTTGTAGAGGTAGTCAGTACCAATCCAGCAAAAATAATGGGTATGTATCCACAGAAAGGGTCGTTGATGATTGGAACTGACGCAGACATCACTATTTTTGACCCGAAAAAAACGACTATTATCGATTACAAACGTTTGGCAACAAATTGCGACTGGTCACCTTATCAGGGCTGGAAGGTCAAAGGGTTTCCAGAATATACTATTTTGCGTGGCAACGTTATCGTTGATAATGGTGAGTTCTGTGGCAGTAAAGGGTTTGGAAAATTTATCCAGCGAAAATTAACGCTATGAATTGATGATGTCTTGTATTTTTGATTGCTTTGCTTTATTATTACGCAACTTATGAGTAGAAACAATTTGCTTATGATTGAGCACCTTGAAACACAGAGATTATCTGATTTGGAGAATGCCCAGTTTGAGGCAAGCCGATGCCTGTATTGCTACGATGCTCCCTGCCAGCGCGCCTGCCCCGCAGGGATTAACGTACCGGGATTTATTCGGCGTATCCTGGAGGGAAATATTCACGGTGCAGGTGAATTAATCTTTGAGGAAAACATTATGGGTGCTACCTGTGCACGTGTATGTCCCACTGAGGAACTCTGCGAAGGAAGTTGCGTTATCCGGAGCTCCACTGGCTCACCGGTGGCAATTGCCAGACTCCAGCGATTTGCTACGGATTGGTTTTTTGCACATAAGCTATCATTAAAATTCAAGCCGACAAACCAAAAACCTAAAAAAAGAGTCGCTATTATTGGTGCTGGACCCGCTGGATTAAGTTGTGCCTATGAACTTGCTCGTTATGGTTATACTGTCCATATTTATGAAGCGAATGCCAGAGCCGGGGGGCTGGCAACGCAGGCAATTGCTTCGTATAAGATTTCGCCGTCAGTTGTTAATAAAGAAATCGCACTGCTGAAAAAACTCGGCGTAAGATTTTATTTTAATGCCAGAGTGGGCAAGGATGTCAAAGTTACTGAGCTAATGGAAAAATACGACGCACTCTTTCTGGGGATTGGACTCGGCGAGGCATCGCAGCTTGATTTACCGGGCGTAGAGCTTCGTGGGATAATAGACGCATTGGAGTTTTTACGTAGAGTTAAAATTCAGAAGAAGTTTAGAGTCGGCAAAAAAGTCGTGGTCATCGGTGGCGGAAATACTGCACTGGACAGCGCTATTGTCGCACGCCTGCTCGGCGCTGAACAGGTGATGGTGGTATATCGTCGTTCCCCTGAAGAAATGCGTGGGTATCGCTCTGAGTTAGATACCGCACGGCTAAAAGAATGCTGGTTCTACTGGCAAGCACAACCCGTACGATTCATCGGTGAGAAAAGAGTCGAGGCTGTCGAATGCGTAAAGACAAAACTCGGTAAACCCGACGCCACCGGTAGACCATCACCCATTCCTATTCCCGGAAGTAATTTCCAGCTAAAGGCTGATATGGTATTGCTGGCTGTGGGTCAACACACCGAGAAGGGAATTTTTCATAATTTGCCTGGATTAAAGACCACCGACCAGGGACTTATAAAAATCAATCCTGCTACTGGCGAGACCAGTATAAAAGGAGTATTTGCTGGTGGAGATTGCGTCT
>JAGHBZ010000468.1 GCA_021160705.1 Candidatus Sumerlaeota bacterium | reverse complement strand
TTCTTAACGGGCTGAGGGGTATGATAGCGAATATATATCTTAATAGGCTCGCCAGTGGTGAACGTTGATTTTGGTGTACCATCAATATCGGTAATTTCTGCTGAAAGAAGGATGGCTGAGGTGTGATGTATATGCTGTTCTTTGACCGCCTGAAAATAGGGATGTGCGCCCTGTTGTAGTTTCTCTTCTCTACGTGCAATTGTCTGCCGATACAGGTGGCAGACCTCTGAAGGATTCCCTGTAGCACGGACTCTCCCCTTGTCCAGCCAGAATACCTCATCAGAGAGCATTTCTACCAGCGAAATATTATGAGAAATGAGAACCACAGTTGTCCCCTGAGCACGAAGTCGTTTAATTTCCTCCAGACATCGCATCTGGAACTCCGCATCACCTACTGCCAGGATTTCATCCACAAGCAGAATATCGGGCTCGGAATGAATGGCTATGGAAAATCCTAACCTGGCAAACATACCTGAGGAGTAGTGCTTGACAGGAGTGTATATAAAATCTCCGAGTCCAGAGAAGTCGATTATTCGACTCAGAGAACTGGTAATCTCCTTGTGCGACATACCCAGCACTGAGCCGGTGAGAAAAATGTTTTCCATCCCACTGAGCTCCGGATGAAATCCCACACCCAGCTCCAGCATTGCCGCTACTTTACCATAAGTCTTGAGCTCCCCTTCGCTCGGATACGTTATTCCAGCCAGCAATTTCAGTAATGTACTTTTCCCTGAGCCATTGTCGCCAATAATTCCCAGCATTCTGCTCTTAGGGAGTGAAAAGCTGATTCCACGCAATGCCCAGAATTCTTGTTTTATAATTTTTTTCTTGAGTGTAGATACACGAAAGTCCGATTGCATTGAATTCGGAGGTGTTTCCATTGGTGTTAGTAGGACGTATTTTTTTCCGAGATTATGTACTTCAATAGCTTGCAAAGCAGTCCCTTTTTGCCTTATGAATTACATCATACAATTTAAGTTTGCAATTGATAGACGGAGATGTCAATCTTAGACAGGGTATAGAGCACTTACTCTAAATGCAATTTGAGCCGGCATACTTGAGATTATATCGTTCCGGGGAGCTTGCGGAGCGCGTTGCGCAGGCAAAAGCCATATTAAAAAAATGCGTACTCTGTCCTCGCTGTTGTCAGGTCGACCGCACACGTGGAGAGAAAGGATTCTGTCGGTCTGGTGCAGAGCCGATTGTCTCAAGTTTTAATCCCCATTTCGGCGAAGAACCTGTTCTGGTCGGCTCCGGTGGGTCTGGCACAATCTTCTTTACCAATTGTACGCTCGCCTGCATTTATTGTCAGAATTACCCTATTAGTCAGCTGGGAAATGGGAATGTCTATACAACCCAAGAACTCGCTCGAATGTATCTCCGTCTGCAGCGGATTGGATGCCATAACATTAATTTTGTTACCCCGACTCATTTTGTCCCCCAGATACTTGAAGCCCTTGAACTGGCAATCCCTGAAGGGTTTAATCTCCCACTGGTATATAACACCAGTGGATATGAACGTGTAGAGACCCTCCGGCTTCTTGATGGTATCTTTGATATTTATATGCCGGACATTAAATACGCAAGCAATGAGATGGCACAAAAATATTCAGGTGTGAGTGACTACGTGGAGTATAATCGGTCTGCACTGAAAGAAATGTATCGGCAGGTGGGCATTCTGCAGTGTGATGAACAGGGCATTGCACAACGAGGACTCCTTGTGCGACATCTGGTTCTTCCGGAGAACATCTCCGGGTCAGAGGATTGTATACGATTTCTTGCAGAGGAGTTATCCCCGCATATCCATCTTGCCCTGATGAGTCAGTATTTCCCTGCTTATAAGGCTCCAGAGACACCACCCCTGAATCAGCGTATTGACCGTAAACATTTTCTCAATCTCGCCAGAATGGTCAAACAAATTGGATTCTAGGGCTGGATACAGCCAATTTAATCCTTGCTTGTTTTTGTAAACGAGGCAAGTGGGTCAGCATTTAGCATTTGATTTATTAGAGGGAATTATCAATCTCTCTCTAAATAGAAGAACCGAAATTCAGATATGAAGAATTGATTAGAGAATTAAAAAGCTTTAAGGAAAAGACTAAAAGGTATGGCTTTTTTCTTTTCGTAATTTTCTTGCAGTTTTTATTCTGAGCTCTCAATCAATTCTTTGATTACTCTGGGGACCTTTTCAAATTCAGTGGCTTTATCAAAGAAGAATCTTGCACCAAGTTCCATACACTTTTTTCGGTATTGTGGTTGGGGATAATTTGTAAGTATAATGACCACGACCTTCGGGAGTACTTTATTAACGTGGGAAAGTACGTCAATGCCACTACCACCGGGCATCCGTATGTCTAAAACTACCACATCCGGTTTCGCTCGTTGTATGGCTGTGATGGCTGTAGGCACGTCTTCTGCTTCGCCAACGATTTCAATCTCTGGCACATCAGTAAGCATAGTAATCAGTCGTTCACGAACTAACGCCGAGTCATCTGCAATAAAAACTTTCATTTTTCTCTTTTCCTCTCATCAGTGATTACTGACTAATCACAACAGAACGGGAACAATTAAATCAGCACAATTTCACTCAAATTGCATTACTTAGAATATAGCATCCCATCATAAAGTGCAATCAGACAAATGCTATTTATTGTGTAGGACTCTTCCTCTTATTAATGTAAGGGTTTATCCTACATCATATTGCAGCTCCAACGACAAAAGATGTGAAAGTGAACTATATTCCTCAGAGAGAAAAATTCCGGGAGGGTGCTGTCTAAAAAAAAGACCGTGTTCGTAGCAGTGTTCCTGCTAACGAACACGGCGACAGCTGTAGTCCAGGCAAGGCTCTGAATCCGTGTTTAACTCAGATTCTTTTTCAGAAGTGTTCTTGAAGTCTCTCTAATTTTCAGAGAGCAATTCATTCCGAGTTCTCCTGAGTGCTACACCACTTTTAACCCCAGGCTTCAAATCCCGGGTTCTTCTGGTGCAGGGGGGTGATGCATCCCTTCGTGTCTTTCTCTTAGTTCTCTTCTCGAATGTTTTTTCATCTCTTTAAGTTCTCCAGCTGGTCTCTGTTCTCTGGTGCG
>JAGHBZ010000224.1 GCA_021160705.1 Candidatus Sumerlaeota bacterium | reverse complement strand
AGCTTGGGGTGTGTGAAGTGAAACCACGGATGGGCACGAAACGCAAAAGGGAAAAATCATAAAACTTGCCACTGAGGACGCAGAGGTGAAAGAAAAGGTAAATTTTAGGATTGACCAAACTTTTTAATAGGTATTCCTCAAAGTTGCTAAGTGGTGACACGAATAACTTCTTCAAGGGTGGTGAGACCCTGATTGGCTTTTATAACACCCTCTTCCCGTAGAGTACGCATACCACTTTTGCGAGCAAGTTCGCGAATCACTGAAGTAGAGATATTGGTCTCAAGTATCTCTTTCATTGATTCGTCGGGCATCAATATCTCAAATATTCCTATTCTGCCAAGAAACCCTGAGTTAAAACATGCTGGACACCCTGTGCCTTTCATATAAGTAACTTCTTTTGCCACCTCTGGTGGGATATTCAGGATTTCCAGTTCGCTTTTCTTTGGCTTATATGGTTTTTTGCATTCAGGGCAATTTATTCTGACAAGACGTTGTGCAATAATGCAAATCAATGCAGGGACAAATCGTTTGGGGTCTATACCGAGGTCTATCATTCTCCCAATGGCGCCTGCTGAATCTATGGTGTGCAATGTTGAGAAGACCAGATGTCCGGTAGCAGCCGCTTCTACAGCGATTTCTGCTGTTTCTTTATCGCGAATCTCGCCGACCATTATGACATCCGGGTCCTGACGCAGGATGGAGCGTAGCCCGGTGGCAAACGTAAAATTCGCCGCAGGGTTTACCTGCAACTGATTTAGACCTTTGATATGAAACTCAATCGGGTCTTCAATAGTAATGATATTTTTCTCGCCAGTGTTAATGGAATTAAGTGCCACATACAAAGTAGTGGTTTTTCCTGAGCCAGATGGACCGGTAACAAGAATCAGCCCATGGGGTTTGCGAATAGCCCGTTCAAATTTTTCGAGATTAGTTCCTTCAAGCCCTAATTTTGTAGAGTCAACCTGAATGGTTGATATATCAAGGAGCCTCATACTGATTTTTTCACCCATTGCAGCGGGACTGGAGGCGACTCTTACGTCAATATCGCTCTTATCCACCCATATAGTAAATTGCCCATCCTGAGGGATACGTTTCTCAGAGATGTCGAGATTAGCCATCACTTTTATTGCAGAGACCAGGGCGTTAGCAATCGTTTTGGGAAAGACAAAAATGTCAAATAGAATGCCGTCAATTCGTGCACGAACCTTAACACGTTCCACTTCCTGTTCAATATGCAGGTCGCTGGCTCGGCGTCTAACCGCGTAGGTAATCATTGAGCGAACCAATTTGAGCATAGCGTCCTTTTCAACAGGAAGCCCATCAGTGCCAATCAGTCCTTTTTTCTTACCTTTGGAATGCAAACTTTTTTCAACACTCTTGACCAGATGATTGATATAGTCAGTGAGTTCAAACACAGGGGTTATATTCTCCTGACAATGCGGGCAGACGTAAAAATTCAGGTCTGAGTACGCCTCAATGTCGTCAATTCCTTTACCGCAGAATGGACACCGCTTCTTGGGTCCGCCAAGTTTTATACGTTTAATTTCAAAAATAATAATGGCAAAGGGACCCAGTTTTTTTGCCAGATTAAGCAATGAAGCTGCAATAATGTCGCCTCTTCGCGCTTTGAACTTTAAGTACTTATTTGAGAGTGTCCATAAAAGAAGGATTATGATAGGCACAAGAAAATATGAAAGGTATTCGCCCTGAGATATACGGATACCTAAGTTTTTTGCGTCTTTAAATATTTTTTTACTCTTGACGTTCATAATGAACCGTTTCCAGGCAGGGAGGTCTTTATAGGAGATGACCTTACGTGGTTGTGTGGGGGGTGCTTGTTGGGGAAATGGTGTCATATATGCCCGTGGTATTGGCGTTGCCGCAACGACTGGCGTGGGAACGGAGATTTTAGGAATCAAACGCAATAATAACAATCTTGCCTTCTCACGATGCGCCCTGACCGGCGAGTCTTTAGCCACCTCCTCAAGGTATTCTTTTGCTCTCTGGTATTCCTTTGCACCTATACTGAGTTCTCCCAATAATAGTTTTATCTCGTAGGAGCGATTGGACCGAGGTGGATAGAACCTGATAGCCTGTAGGAGGTCTTTTTTTATTGCTGGAAAGAGTTCAATCTTTCCGCGCGTCATTTGTATCCGAGCGCGTTTATAATATGCCTCTGCCAGACGGTCTTTCACCTCTTTGAGGTAAAGTGCCCAGCTTTGTGGGTCGTCAAAAAATTGTGTCCTCACATACTCGTTTTCAATTGCCTCCAGTATATGCAGATATAGACGAATGGCATCATCCAGCTGCTCTCTTTGGAGGAGCTCAGTTCCTATAGATTGGAGATTCCTGAGTGCGTCAAAAAATATCTGTTTTGCTCTCTCTGAGAACTTAGGGTTCTTCATTAATACTTCAATTGATTTCGCAAGTGCCGTCTCATAGTCGCCTGAACTCAACGCTGACTCAGCCTCCGTAACCTCTACAGGCTTCTTTTCACGGATAATCTTCTCTATTTCATCTCGCTTAATATAAATCACAACTCCATTCACATCAATCGATACCTGTTCAGGGGTCACGGATAGAACATTCCCTTCTATTTGCCGACCATCTTTTTTGACCACTACATCAGCAGAAATGGTGTGGAGCAGAAAAATCACACACACCACCAGGAGAGATAGACAAAAAACCTTAATCCTTCTTCTCATAGACTTTAAATCTCTCTCTCAATTAAGATTTATGGAATCATATATAGTACAAACGTCTGCTTTAGTGTTCAATAAGAAATTTTGTTTACAAGGGCTGAACTATTAAGTATATAGTAATTGCATTTTTTGACTCACATATAAAGGAGCAATCTTTGCAGGCATTAATATTAAATACACTATCCACTTTACAGGGTTTGGGCGTTGAGTACGGGGATTGTCGTATAGTTAGACGAATAACTCAGGAGCTCGCTGTTAAAAATAAATCTCCTGAGGTGGTCAAATATGAAGAGTCGTATGGTATTGGTATTCGTGTAATGGTAGATGGGGCGTGGGGATTTGCGGCTACCAACGAGCTGGACGCAAAGTCTGTGACCACGACTGCACGGCTTGCTGTTAGCGTGGCTCAGGCAAGCAGACGGCTACCTTCTCCTGTAAGAGAACAACTTACCCCTAACCCCCCTGTTAAAGATTCCTACACTACCCCTTACCACATTGACCCATTTGATATTTCCCTTGAGGATAAATTAGGCGTTCTGGTTCAAGCCACACACCTGATGCTCAAACATCGTGGGGTGAAAATTGCCCGCTCGTTCTTCAATGCTATGAAAGAAGAAAAAATCTTTGGGTCTACTGAAGGAGCACTTATTGACCAGACTATCCTGTGGTGTGGTGGTGGGATAGTGGCTTTTGCAATTGATAACGGCGAGGTACAACACCGCTCGTATCCGAGTTCTTTCCGGGGCAATTTCAACACAGGGGGATGGGAGTTCTTTGAATCGCTTGACCTGGTTGGGCATGCTGACCAGGTAGCTGTAGAGGCACGAGAACTTCTTAAATCTCCACCCTGTCCCGCCGGGGTGACTACAATCATCCTGACCGACGACCAGCTGGCGCTTCAGGTTCACGAGTCCATTGGGCACGCAATTGAGCTTGACCGGGTATTTGGGTCTGAAGTGAGTCTTGCAGGGACGAGTTTTCTCGCTCCAGAGATGCGTGGTAGTTTCCGGTATGGTTCGCCTGTGGTAAATGTGTTTGCCGACGCTACTGCTCCTGGTGGACTTGGAACTTTTGGCTATGACGACGAAGGCGTTCCGGCTCAACGAGTTCCTATCATAAAAGAGGGAATCTTTCAGGGGTTTCTGACCTCGCGGGCGACCGCAGCTCGGATTGGTGAGACGCATAGTAACGGAACAATGCGCGCAGATGGCTGGCAGAATTTCCCCCTTATTCGTATGAGCAATATTAACCTTGAACCCGCCGAGCCCCAGGGTGGATGGGATTTTGAGGAGCTGATTGCTGATACAAAAAAGGGACTGCTCTTGCTTACCAACAAATCCTGGAGCATTGATGACCGACGTATAAATTTTCAGTTCAGCACCGAGGTCGCCAGAGAAATTAATAACGGCAAACTGGGACGTATGTACAAGAACCCGATTTATACGGGCATTACCTGGGATTTCTGGCGTTCCTGTGATGCGGTGTGCAGCCGTAGGTGGTGGAAGATGTGGGGTACACCTAATTGTGGAAAAGGCGACCCAATGCAAACGATGTTCGTTGGACACGGTGTTGTCCCTGCAAGGTTTCGGAATGTGGAGGTCGGTTCAAGCTAAATTCTTCTATGCCCAATTAGCTCATCCACATAGATTCTAAACTCCCTTAATTATTATTTATCCACCCACACGAAAGATTGTACCAGCTCGTGCTATGGACTGATGGAGATTTCATCCAGCTGGACAGACTCTATAAAGAGCCAGGAGGCAACGTCGTCGTTGGGGTCGAAACTCATTATGTCAAAGGAGAAGACCGCAAGATTGTCGCTGGTGCCAGTAACATTTGGACTGAAGATGACGTCATAGGTCTTCCACTCGGATGCAGAGGGGGACTGCTGGTTGTAGCTGTTGACGACTCTATTCCAGCCCTGCCAGGAGCCTTTCTGGTTCACTCTGAGGCGAAACTGCACCACATCATCAGGGT
>JAGHBZ010000401.1 GCA_021160705.1 Candidatus Sumerlaeota bacterium | reverse complement strand
GGTCTCAAATGTCACTGCACTGTAACCGTATTCCGGCCACGTATGAATCGCCAGATGTGATTCCGCTATGATTACAACTCCACTTATTCCTTCCGGGTTGTACGTGGTAAACTTGCTATCAACTACAGTTGCTCCCATTACACGGGCACTCTCAAGGAGAATGTGTTTCAGTCGCTCTGCGTCCCTCAGCACCTCACGCTCACACCCGTAAAAGTCTAACACTACTACCCTGATTAAGGCTTCCAATTTCCCTACCTTTCCTTTCAAGATTTTGATTGGTTTGAAACGATACCTTCAACTGCACTGTCTTTCTCCGGCTAACAGCACAATCTCTGGTACCGTCTCGTTCTTACATTTATCGACCCCCAAACATTGTCCATTTATTAAAAAACTAAATAGATATTTTAAGTACCTTACCTATTGAGTGTCAAAAGAAATTTTAGAAAAAATATCCTCACCCTCTATTAAATAATTCTCCAAATTCTCCAAAATCTGATATGAGAAAAGCAAGGATTTTATGCCACGTTTGGAATACCTATATCTCCTACTGAGAGACTGAATATTCATACAATTGGGGGAGTGAGGAGGAAAAAGGGTAAAAATTGGCAACCGGGAGGGTCGCACCAGGATTGAAAGTGAGGAAAGTGATACACCACAGACCCGCTTCAGTCTTTACTCAGAAGGACTCTACCCATCCAACCGCAAAATCTGGGATGAATAATGGAACAAGTAAGATAAGCGAGAGAGCGCTTGATAACCTGAAGCCCGGATTGAAATGCTGGAAAAATTTGTGGAAATGAATAAAGCAGTTCATTTTACATCCCCTCCTCAAACAAATCTATGGTAAATATAAGTAAGACTGAAAGAAGTTGTCAAATGTAAACATTATGCGGCGAATAATTTTTTGCTCCTTCAAAACTCCAGAAATTCAAAAGAGTGTATCCATAAGTCTATAAGTCCAGAGTTCCAGTGAACCTATTTTTCGGGTGTAGGAGAGGTAGGGGAGGGAAGAGGAGTTAATGAGCCAAACACTGTTGAGCTTGTTTAATGAGCAGTCGAGCCTTGTGTTTTGTAGGTGCTTCGGCGAAAATACGAATAATCGGTTCTGTGCCTGACGGGCGTGCATTAACCCAGTTACCGTCTTTGAGCAAAATCTTAATGCCGTCACGTCGGTCAATCTTTTTTGCGGTGGACTTAAACCCTTCCTCAAATTTCGCTAAAATCGTCTTTACATCAGAATCAGGAGTGCGTTTGATTTTTGATTTAAGCATTACATAATCAGGAACACACTGATTGAGCAGGCTAATAGGTTGATTTGCAGTAGCCATTGCCTCCAGCACAAAAGCAATTCCAGTGGAGGCGTCTCTGCCGGGATGGACGGCAGGAATGATGACTCCGCCATTGCCTTCACCGCCGATTTGTGCGTTTATGTGGAGCATTTTCTCTACGACGTTTGCCTCGCCGACAGGTGTGCGAACGACTTTAACGCGGAACAGTTTTGCCACGTCGTCAATGGCACGAGTTACTGAAAGATTGACGACCAATGGAGATTTTTTTCTGCTATTCAGATAATGGTAAGCACAAATGACGAGTGTGCGTTCTTCGCCGAGTGGTATGCCGTGCTCATTCACGATAGCCAATCGGTCGGCATCAGGGTCAAGGGCGAATCCGATGTCGGCTTTGAATCGTTTGACTGCACGGCAAAGTTGTGTCAGGTTTTCTGGCAATGGTTCGGGTTTATGCGGAAAAGGTCGGTTAACGTCAGAGTTAATCACCTTTGCCTGACATCCAAGCCGATTGAGTAGTTCAGCGACAATTTCCGAGCCAGCACCGTTACAGCAATCCGCAACTACCCTGAATTTGCGTTTTCTGATTTTCGCCGTATCAACAAAGTTCAGGATTTTCTGCAGATGAGGTTTCAGCGGGTTTTTAATTGTGTGGACTTTGCCGAGGGTCTTAACATCTGCCAGACGAAAGGCACGAGTCTTGTAGATTTTCTGGACAGCACTATTTTCTTTTCTGGTGATAAATGTGCCCAGAGAGCTGAAGAATTTAAAGGCGTTCCATTCAATCGGGTTGTGGCTGGCAGTAATTGCCAGCCCGCAATCTGCATTAAGATGCCGAACCATAAACCCGACCGTTGGAGTAGGGCAAATACCCAGGTCAATCACTTCATAGCCAGTTGCCATTAATCCAGCAAACGCCAGATACCTGAGCATTGTCCGGGATGGTCGGCTATCAGTGCCGACAACGATTTTTTTCCCTTTGACCATAGTGGCAAATGCCAGCAATCTTCGTAGATAGTCATCAGGGACTAACGATTTACCAACTATCCCACGAATCCCGGCAACGCTGACAATCGGTTCTAACATAAATTTTTCTCCATATTTTTGTTGATAACGTTGTTTTATTTTCAAGATAATAGATAGAATTAAAAGATGCTTTTTTGCAAAGTCAACAGAATCTTGAGAATCTTGAGAGAAGAGTGGAGATGGGAAACGAGATAGTTCGTGTAGATGGACGTAAAGCCGACCAGATTCGTCCGCTTACCATTATCCCGAATTATCTGCAATACGCTGAGGGCTCGGTGATGATTGAGCTTGGTAATACCAGGGTGCTTTGTGCTGCTACAGTGGAGAACAAGACACCTCCTCATTTAAAAGATACTGGTCAGGGGTGGGTGACTGCGGAGTATTCGCTCCTGCCACGTTCTACCCAGCAACGTATTGTTCGTGATGCTCTGCGTGGTCATATCAGTGGACGTTCATACGAGATACAACGTTTAATCGGGCGAGCGTTGCGAAGTGTGGTAGACCTGCGCGTACTTGGAGAGCGAACGATTATTCTTGATTGCGATGTAATCCAGGCAGACGGAGGCACTCGCACAGCGGCTATTACAGGAGGATTTGTGGCATTGGCTCTTGCACTGAGGCATCTCCACGAGGATGGCAAGATTGGAAAACTCCCGATTAAAGACTATATAGCGGCGACCAGTGTGGGTATTGTTGAAGGGCGCGCAGTGCTTGACCTCTGCTATCTTGAGGATGCGCAGGCAGATGTTGATATGAATGTAGTGATGACAGGGTCAGGTGAGTTTGCTGAAGTGCAGGGCACTGCAGAGGGTAACACCTTTTCTGAGGATATGATGATTGAGCTCCTGCACCTTGCCAGACAGGGCATAAAGAAAATCATTGAGTATCAACGCCAGATTATTGAGATTCCTCTCCTTAAATGAGATGCAGACCAAATCAGAGTTTTTTGCATTTCTCTTTCACTGTAAAAAAGCGTTGAGATTGTTATTTCCCATAAGCAGTAATGCCTCGTAACATAAATGCGAAATGCGAATCATAGGCGGTAAACATAAAGGTGCACGATTGAAGACCAGAAAGGGTTCAGCCACCCGACCCCTGCTTGCGCGGGTAAAGAAATCGCTATTTTCAATTATTTTGCCAGAACTTGAAGGTGCGCGATTTCTTGACCTATTTGCGGGAAACGGTTCGGTGGGCATAGAGGCGTTGAGTCGTGGGGCAGAGTATTGCGTGTTTGTTGACCAGAGTGAGCGATGTTGCAAAATTATCAGAGAAAATCTGAAACATCTTGGACTCAGCGGGAAGACGCTGGTTCTTCAAAAAAAGGTATCAAGTGCAATCTCTATTCTTGAGGAGCAGGGGCAGAAATTTAACATCGTTTTCATTGGCGCACCTTATAAGAGCGAGTTTGCGCTTCGTACAATTGAACAGCTGGGGCGTATGAGTCTGCTCCAGGATACTTCGTTAGTGATTGCAGAGGTACGCAAACGAACCCCCCTGCCAGAACATACCGGTTTTCTGCATCTCGTGCGTAACCAACAGTATGGGGACACTGAGCTGTTCTTCTATGAGTATAAACGAAATGCAGAGGCTGAGGGAAACGCAGAGGAGTCCGGGGATAGGAGATAGAGATACAGAGCTGTTCTTCTCGGAATATAGAATATAACCAACCCCGCAACGTATCTGCCACATCTTTAAACTGACATTTTTAAACTGAGTTACTTTATGGCTTTTTCCCAGCCGAGCTGTGAGGTAAGCCAGTAGATAATAAGCCCAGCCCAGATTGCAATGAGTAAAAGAATGATTCCCGTAGCAGTATTGCCCAGCACTATGCTTCCAATACCAAAGAGGGTGGTGTAGACAGTTGCAGTGCCGAATAGCCAGGCAAGGACGTTGCGAAATAAATTTTTGTCTGTCTCGACGTCGGGCAGACGACGCCGGATGGGAGCCCATAATCCACCCCCGGGACGAGCGATGCGGAAAAATCGTTCCAGCACCTCCGTTCTTTCAGGAGGCGTAATGAATGTAACCACGAGCCAGACAACCAGAGATACACCGGCAGTGATGAGAATGACTTCGTATGGCTTAAATGCAGGTATGGACTGTAGCCATTGAAATAGAAAGAAGCTGGAATTTTTAATTGCAGAGATGTCTTTTACATAAAGGGTAGTTGCTACGAGAAAAGAGGCAATCATACTGGATATTTCAGACCAGGCGTTGATTCGCCACCAGTACCAGCGAAGGATAAAGACCATTCCGGTGCCAGCTCCAAGAGCGAGCATAAGTTTCCAGGCGTCCTCCACCGCCTTGACCTGTAGCGAGACGAGTGCTCCACAAATAAGTAGCAGTATGGTGGCAAGACGCGAGACCAAAGTATAATGCGATGGTGAGGCATCAGGGCGAATGAATCGTTTGTAGAAGTCGTTCACAATATATGAAGCGCCCCAATTAATCTGTGTGCTGAGCGTTGACATAAACGCACTAAAAAACGCAACCAGCAATAGCCCGCGAAGTCCTGCAGGAAGCACTGCATTCATCACCAGGGGAAATCCTTCGTTGGGATTGGCGCCGGGCTGACGTAACTCAGGAAAAGATACCAGCGCTACCAGAGCGACCACTATCCAGGGCCAGGGTCGGAGTGCATAATGAGCTACCTGAAACCATAAGGTTGCAAGGAGGGAATGTTTTTCGTCCTTACAGGAAGCCATTCGCTGTACCACGTAGCCACCACCACCGGGCTCTGCGCCCGGATACCAGCTCGCCCACCAGGTCACGCAGAGATACGTGACGAACGCCAGTGCTGGCATATAGATGAGTGAGCCTGTTTCTTTGAAAGTGGGTATGAATCGTAATGCTTCGTGTGAGCCACCATACATAGCGGAGAGTTGTGTCTTCAATGCGTCCATACCACCGACATAATGTATAGCAAGGAATGCTAAGATGATACAACCACCCATAGCGATAATAAACTGAATAAAGTCAGTGATGACCACTCCCCATAGACCAGAAAACATACAGTAGATGCCTGTGACCACAATGCAGGTGATAAGGATTTTGGTCGTGCCAATCCCAAGCGTGACGTTCAGGACAGTGACGATGGCACTGATGACCCATCCCATAATAATACAGTTAATCGGAATCGCAAGATAAAGCGCTCGAAACCCACGCAGAAATGAAGCAGGTTTACCGCCGTAGCGCAACTCTATGAGTTCTACATCGGTAAGCACCCGGGCACGTCGCCATAGCCGTGCATAAAAGAAGACCGTGAGTACTCCGCCAATAGCGAAACTCCACCAGACCCAGTTGCCAGCAATCCCGTTGGTAATGACCAATCCTGTAACTGCCAGTGGTGTATC
>JAGHBZ010000449.1 GCA_021160705.1 Candidatus Sumerlaeota bacterium | reverse complement strand
TCTTTACACCATTGCGAAGGACTATGACGTGGTGATTCTTCTTCATGGAGATGGGCAATATCCCCCTGAGTACCTTGCCCGTCTAATTGCACCATTTCGTGATGATAGTGTTGATGCTGTGCTTGCCTCAAGGATGATGACTAAAAAGAGTGCTCTTGATGGTGGAATGCCTCTGTATAAATGGCTCGGAAATCAAATATTAACCAGGATTCAAAACTGGGTACTGGGAACTCACCTCTCAGAGTTTCATACAGGATACCGGGCGTATCGTACACGGCTCTTGAAAAAGATACCGTTCAAATACAACGACGATGGGTTTCACTTTGACACGGAGATAATCATACAAATTCTTGCTGTAGGTGGGAGGATAAAGGAGGTACCAATTCCCACCCATTATGGCACAGAGGTCTGTCACGTGAACGGTATCCTGTACGCATTTAACTGCATTCGCTCGGTCATCTGGTATCGTCTGACAAGATATGGGATTTTCTTTGACCGACGGTTTGACGTAGCACTGTTTGAGGATGGAGATTACTCCTACAAAAAAGCGCCAACCTCAGTGCATCAGTATGTATTATCAAAACCCTGGGGAAAAGGGGAAAAGGTAGTGGAGTTATGTGCCGGGTCAGGGAGGCTAAGTGCTGCCATTGCGGAAAAAGGTGCAGAGGTGTATGCCACAGACCTTACCCCGCCGTCTCACGCCGGAAAGGCTCGCTCTCTTTCTCTGGAGATGGAAAAACCCTTTGATGAAATACTCGGAAAACATCAATTTGACTCCGTGATTATGCTTGATGGGATTGAGCACTTTAACTCAGTGGGTGAGATATGTGAAAGAATCAGTAATCTCCTCAAACCTGGTGGGATGTTTTACGTGTGTACCGGGAATGTGGTCTACCTTCCGCTACGCATCATCTTTCTGCTTGGTGGGTTTCATTATGGTAAACGTGGAATCCTTGACAGGACACATACACGTTTGTTCACAAAACGTGCACTGGTCAGTCTTGTAAAGAACTCCGGGTTTAAGGTACGAAAAATTCGTGGATTCGGTCCACCAATAAGAGATATGGTCTCAGAGCGATTCCTGTTCAGGGTACTTGATAGCGTTCTTTCGTGGCTTGCGCGGTTGAGTCCTTCACTTTTTGCATATCAGATATTGGTGGAGTGCGAAAAATTGGACGATGTGGAGACTATTCTTCAAAGAACTGTGAGCAAAACTTAAACGAAAGATGCAGAGAAAACGTATAGCTCTATTGGGAGCAGGGATAGCTGGACTGGCTACTGCGTACAGAGTTGCTCAATCTAATAATGAGCACGAGATTATAATCTTTGAAAAAGAGTCCAGACCCGGTGGGCTTGCACGTTCCGTGACTATAGCAGGTATTCCTTCAGACTACGGTCCACACCGCATCAACACTGAGCTTGGTGAAATTAAAACGTTCTTGAGGGAGTTTCTTGGGAGTGGGATGTTCACCGTTAAGCGAAGGAGTCAAATGTTTCTAAATGGTAGATTCATTGAGTATCCAATCAAGTTCTTTGATGCAATCAGACACCTTGGGTTGTACAAAACAGTTCAGTATGGGTTTAGCGCCATCGTCAGTTCAATGTTTAAAGATTCAAGAGTGAAGGAGCACGATACATTTGAGACCGTAATGAAGAAGGCATTGGGTTCAGCACTGTATAATGATATAATCCGTCCCTATTCAGAAAAGACCTGGAAGACGCCTCCGGAAAACATAGATGCAGAAGTAGCAAGAGTACGTCTGTCGGGTATCCGATTAGGAAAGGTCATTCGGTCTGTACTTGGAAAGGAGCAAGTGGATGACCCATCAGCACTCAGGCAATTCTTTTATCTGGACGGTGGAATTGAGTCGCTGGTCAACAAGTTTGTCGCCTCATACAAGAACAAGCCAATTAAGATTAACACTAATGCAACGGTAACAGCACTTTCACTGCTGGAGAGTGGAAAAATTAAAATTGGCTGGATAGAATCCAATGGAAAAGAACATCAGGATATCTTTGATTTCTGTTTTTCCTCCATTCCGCTGGATGAACTGGTAAGAATGCTCACTCGCTCTGTCCCTGATGAGAACGCCCTTTCAGTGGCAAATAAATTGAGATATATTTCAATGATTATTGTATACGTGGTTGCTAACAAACCGCAAATCAGCCCAAACAGCTGGATGTACTTTCCGGAGAAGGAATTTATCTTTAACCGCGGATATGAACCCAAAAATTTTTTCCGTTCAATGCCGGCAGGCGAGCAATCGGTACTCTGTCTGGAGATTACCTGCTTTCAGGGGGATGAGCTCTGGCAACGGGATGACTCACGTGTTGCTGAGGAGGTGGTTCGTCAAATCTGTTCCACTGGACTACTAAAACCGAATGAGGTTGTGCAAACAGAGGTCGTTCGTCTGACGCACGCCTATCCGCTCCTGACCACCGGGTATAAAGAGCAGTTAAAGATTATCTGGCAGTATCTTTCGCAGATTCCTTCACTCATAACAGTCGGGCGTCAGGGACTATTCCAGCATAATAATATTGACCATTCTATATATGGGGGGTTTTGTGCAGGAGACCTTTACCTTCGTTCTTCTTCACCGGTTAATGAATGGTATACCACCACGATTAAAAAGTTTCAGAACTTCAGAATAATTGATTGAGAGAAAAAATCTAAAACCTTAAATAGTGATAAATTCTGCAAAATTTCTGTTCAAATATACCACAGGTCATTCCTACGGAGCTAGACTGTTTTTTTATTGCCATTAATTCCAGCGCTGACGCACTGGGCTACGCAGGGGTCGTTCCTTCGGAACTATACGGTTGCAAAAAAGAAATGCTATAAATAATCCAGCCTTTCCTGGTCTC
>JAGHBZ010000373.1 GCA_021160705.1 Candidatus Sumerlaeota bacterium | reverse complement strand
GAGTAAGATACGATAACCTTATTAATACAGAGTGTGAAGAAATAGAGTTAAAGAAGATTACAGATTATTTACTTGATAAATATTCACCTGATTTCGATGTGAATCTTTTACCTCCAAGCAAAGAGAAAGAGGAATATTTAGCGGATGTAATTCAGGTTTTATGTGCCTGTGATGCGTAATCTTTATGTTACTCTATTTTTTAATATCGGAGAGTTTCAAGGGCTCTGGTTTCAGTGCTCTGAGCTGAGGAGCATAAATAAGTATAACACAATAAATAGTGTAAGAGTAAGGAAGGAGTAAGGGAAATGGAGACTATGACGAGTCCAAGTAATGCAATCACCATAAGGGTGTCGTTGCCGAACAGACCGGGTACGTTTGCGAAAGTAGCAGAAGCAATAGCAAAAGCAGGCGGCAACCTTGGTGCACTTGATATAGTGGCAGTTGACCAGAAAAAAATCACTCGCGACATAACAGTAGATTGCCGTAGCCCAATGCACGCAAAGCAGGTGCTAAGCGCAGTCAAAGACGTAAAAGGCATTGAGATAATAAACGTCTCGGATAGGACGTTTCTGCTTCATCTTGGTGGCAAGATAAAAATTGAAAACAAAATCCCGGTTAAGACACGTCAGGCATTATCAATGGCATACACCCCGGGTGTAGCGCGAGTCTGTGAAGCAATTGCTCAGGACAGACGTCGTGCCTATGCACTGACTATTAAGAAGAACACCGTAGCAATTGTGACGGACGGTACTGCTGTGTTAGGGCTTGGCGATATAGGACCTGAGGCTGCAATGCCTGTTATGGAAGGCAAAGCAATGCTCTTCAAGGAGTTTGGTAATGTGCAGGCGTTTCCAATCTGTCTGGCTACCAAGGACGTTGACGAGATTGTGGAGACCGTCAAAAGAATCGCACCCGGATTTGGCGGTATAAATCTTGAAGATATTTCTGCACCACGGTGCTTTCTTATTGAGGAGCGGCTAAAACAGGAGCTTGACATACCAGTCTTCCACGATGACCAGCACGGTACAGCTGTGGTGGTACTTGCCGGTCTCATCAACTCCTTAAAGATTGTTAAGAAAAAATTCCGTGATATAAAAGTTGTTATACTTGGAGCAGGGGCAGCGGGTGTGGCAATAGTGAAGATACTCAAACGTGTTGGGGTACGAGATTTAATCGTCTGTGACCGAAAGGGAATCATTTATCGTGGTCGCAAAGAGGATATGAATTTTATGAAGGAATGGCTTGCCAGACACACCAACCACCAGATGCTAAAAGGCGATATAATAACTGCGGCAAAGGGAGCAGACGTCTTTATTGGTGTCTCGGGACCGAACCTCTTTCCAGTAAAGGCACTTAAAAAAATGGCAAAAGACCCCATAGTGTTTGCAATGGCGAACCCGGTACCAGAGATTATGCCAGAAGAGGCTGCCCCATACGCTAAGATTATTGCTACGGGAAGAAGCGATTACCCCAACCAGATAAATAATGTGCTTTGTTTTCCTGGACTTTTTCGGGGTGCGCTTGATTGCTACGCTACTGACATAAATGAAGCAATGAAGACCGCAGCAGCCAGAGCTATTGCGTCTGTAATCAGCGACAATGAACTCCATCCGGAATACATTATCCCCAGCGTGTTCAATACCAGGGTGGCAAAAGCAGTGGCAAAAGCAGTGGTCAGGGCTGCGGTGAAAACCGGTGTTGCACGGCGTCATCGGATTATTACCAAGGTACATTTATGATAACTTCACTTCTGTGTCACTGCTTAAAAAGAGTCAGCGGTAATCAATTATATTTTTTCCCTAACTAATAGACATAGTGTTGCACCGAATCCACAAATTTTTATTTCACTAAGATGAGCCAACCCACAAAAAAGATTTTTGTTATTGCGGGACCAACAGCTGTGGGAAAAACTGAGCTGGCGTTACGTCTTGCACGACGCCATCCTGCTGAGATAATCTCGGCTGATTCAATGCAGGTATACAAATATCTTAACATCGGTACAGATAAACCCACTCCGGAGAAACTCCAGGGTGTTCCTTATCACCTGATTGATTTTGTTGACCCGGCTGAACAATTTAATGTAGCAGAATTTATCCGACTCGCTGATAAAAAAATCGCCGAGATAACTCAACGGGGAAAATTTGTGCTTGTGGTCGGAGGCACGGGAATGTACATCAAGGCTCTGCTGTATGGGATATTTGAGGAACCAAGCAAAGACCCGGATGTGAGACGTGAACTGCTCAGCATACTTGATAAAGAAGGACTGGCTTCATTATATACGAAACTCCAGAAAATAGACCCTGAGTCTGCTCGTCGTATTCATCCATCTGACAGGCTACGTATCCTGAGGGCACTGGAGGTATTTTACGTGACGGGTAAAAAAATATCTTCGCTTCAACACCATAGCAGAGCAAACTCACCGCGTTATAAATTTCATCTAATAGTGCTGAATCGCGAACGGAGTGAATTGTATAAGCGTATTGACCAGCGTGTAGACAAAATGATTAACGCAGGTCTCGTAGAAGAGGTAAAAAATCTCCTGAATAAAGGCTACAATGAAGATACCCCAGCTCTGAAAGCACTGGGGTATCGGCACGTAGTAGCATATCTTCGTGGCAAGACCTCTCTGGAGGAGACCATTCAGCTGATTAAGCG